>NZ_LFJT01000036.1:0-63683 GCF_001682645.1 Delftia sp. JD2 | reverse complement strand
GGCCCGCCGGCGGAATCCTGCCCCGCCGGACTTGAAGGCAGTGCGGCGCATCAGGGGCACACCCCGCCAATCACCTCGCCCGTGTCCGGGTGGGTCTGCTCGCGCTCCCACTCCTCAAAGGTCGCCGGGAACTCCACGTTCAGCTCGTTGATGGCGTGGGCCATCACGCGGTCGATCAAGTCACCGTACGCGCGCACGCCCAGGCTCTCCGTGCTGATGCGCTCCTGCGTGGTGGTCGTGGCGCCGCTGATCGGGTCATGGTGCGTCACCGCGCGGCTGCCCAGGTACTCGGTGCGGAAGTGCTCCTTCCAGGTGGCTTTCGAGTGCCGGCGGCCGTCGATGACCACCTGGCGCGCGATCTCGGCCAGCACGAAGTCGTGATAGAAAATCCGCTGCCTGTCGGTCTTGGCGTCCTCGTGCAGACGCACGAACACCTCCAGCCGGCGGCCAGCCTCCCACTGCTGCATGCACCAGGGCGCCACGCGCTGCAGGAAGTTGGCCCGGGCCTGCTCGGGGCCATCCCAA
Source organism: Delftia sp. JD2 (assembly GCF_001682645.1). Taxonomy (NCBI): domain Bacteria; kingdom Pseudomonadati; phylum Pseudomonadota; class Betaproteobacteria; order Burkholderiales; family Comamonadaceae; genus Delftia; species Delftia sp. JD2. Next base: position 63,158 of record NZ_LFJT01000036.1, on the reverse strand, counting down.
CGAGCGTGAAGGGCAATCTCAGCCACGGCCACCTCCCCGCAGATCCGCCGCGCGGCGATAGGGCCAGGCCACCATGGCAGCGTCGCGGCTGTGCTCGTTGCTCGGGCCCGTCCAGCCCGTGACGGCCGCGAAGCGCCGCGCATCCAGCTTGCCACCCTTCCCTGCCGGGCTGATGCCGTGGGCAGGGATGCCCAGATCTGCGCAGTGCGCCGTGATGTCGGCGCAGCGCGCGTCCACCTGCCCCACGTTGCGCGCCATCTTGGCGCTGGCGGCGCCGGTCTTGCCGCGCGTCCAGGTGTGCGACTGCAGCCGGCTGTCCTCGAAGACCACGCGCGACGGCATGCGTGCGGCCAGCGTGCGCTCGATGTGGTGCGGCGGGATCGTCAGCAGCTCCACCAGCTGGCCGTCCACGAAAACGGCCACGCCCGTATTGGCTCCAGGGTCCATTCCAAGGATCACGCTCATGCCCGTGCCCTCCCTGGGATCAGCGCAGTGAACATGCCGCCCTCTTCCCGCCACGTCTCGTTCCTGCGGATCTGGCCAATGGTGGGCTTGGAGACGCCGTAGCGCTCCGCCAGCACAGTCTCAGATTCAGCACTCGCGCGGATGGCCCTCACCTTCTCAAGGTCCAGCTTGCCGCGCGCTGCCTGTTGTGCGCGGGCTATGCGCAGCCTGGTCAACGGCGTGAGGCTGCGGCCGCGCGCTTTGTCGGCGCGGGTGCCGAGCTTCATGTGCTCATAGGCCACGCATGCCGGGTCATCGCAGCCCGCACGGACTGTCTGCTGCAGGCCCAGCGGACCCCGCTTGATCGTCCAGACCACGCGGCGGGCCGCCGTGGGAGGGCCGTCCGGCCCAAACCGCACCATGGGGCCGCGGCGCGGGTCGATATAGCCAGTCCAGACCAGGCACCCGTCCACGGTGCGCTTGCACTTACCCTCGATCAGCTGCAGGCGCAGCTCGTCGGGCATCACCCAGTCGGTGACCACGTAGTGCGGGAAGCGGTCCAGCTGGATCAGCCGTATGAGGCCCTGGCCCATCAGCTCATCGATGATGGCCCGCAGCTGGGCGCGGGCCGGATCGGACATGGTGCCGGCCAGGGCGGCGTACTGCACCGGGCCGGCCTCAATAGTGGCCAGCACCTGGTCGCGGTCGAATTCAAACCTGCGGGTCATTGGGTGTTCCTGAGAGCGAAGTGGTAGACGCCGAACCCATCAGGGCCGGTGCTTTCGGGGCGGACGCGGCCGGCGCGCACGGCTGCCTCGGCCTCCACCTGGTTGACGGGGATCTCACGGCCGCGCTGGACCGCGTAGAAGCGGAACCCGGGCCGGTAGCGCAGCACGGCGCCGGTCTTGAGCAGCTGCAGCAGGGTCATCGCGGCCAGCCCTCCATGCCCAGGGCTTGCATTGCGGCGCGAATGGCAGTGCGCGTCAGCGTCTGGTCGCCGGCCTGCACGCGCGCCACGATGCGGCGGGCCCAGTCCTTGCCATCGCCAAGGGGCTCGATCTGGACATGCACAGGCGCTGCGTTCGGTGCAGGCAGGGCCAGCCAACCATGCTCCTCGGCGTGCGTCTTGCGGGGCGTGGCGGCCCTGCACATGGCTTCGAACTGCGGAAGGTGCGGCGGATAGTCCGGGTGCTCTGCCGTCAGGCGCGCAACAGCGGACTCGATCACGTCGGGCGCGTACTTGGCCAGCGTCGTGCGCCAGACTCGCATCGCAGCGCGCACGCCCAGGTCGCGGCCTTGGTCATCCAGCACGCCCGTGGCGAACTTGCTCAGGAACAGCGCTCCATAACAGCCCTGCATCACGAGGAAAAGATTCTTCACGGCAGGGTTGGCGGTAGGCTCTCGCGCACCGTCGTGCAGCGCTGTAGGTGCCAGCGCGGAAATGCTTTGCATGGTTCAGTCCTCCACGATGGCCGCATACGCGGCGCTGTGCTTGTTGTTGGCCTGCGGGCCTCTGGCAGCTCCGGCGATGGACGGCGGCGGCAGCGCGGCCGCCAGCCATTCGAGGGGCTGCAGAGGCCGCGCCTTGGCGCACTCCCGCAGCTTGTCGATCAGCACCGCGTCACCGTGGGCCTTGCGCAGCCCGCCGAGAAACGAGCGAGCCGCCTTGTCCGCAGTCCCGGCGTTGACCAGCATGGAGAGGCCATAGCCGAAGATGATTTCGCCCGGGTCGGTCAACCTGGCGGGTGAACCGCCCGTACCGTCAGGTACGGAATACATAGGGTGTCCCTGTCCCTGTCCCTGTCCCTCTCCCTGTCTCTTGGAGTGGGTTTCGTCAGGGACATGTGGCCCTTGTCCATCGGGACCGGGATGGCTGTCCCCAGGGACAGCACCGCCTTGTCCCTCGGGACAAGACCCCTTGTCACCAGGGAGCGGCAAAGGCTGTCCCGCAGGACGTCCCAAGGAAATCCACTCCTCGTATGAGGGACGTCCCACGGCTGTCCCGTGCCTGTCGTTGTGCTTTTTGATGCGCGCGCACTCCGTCCGCCAGCGCTGCATCAGCTTCGAGGCCCACGCATCCCGGGCCTTTTCGGCCACCACGGGGTGGTGGTAACGGCCATCGCTGCAAAGCACCCAGCCATGCATGGCGCCTTCGCGCACACGCTTCCACTTCGGATCGATGCGCCCGCGCAGGGCATAGCCGGCCTGCTTCGCAATCCAGGCATCGTTGTCAGGCATGGAGCCCGCTGGCACTTGGTGCCAAGCCGCTGACCACAGCAGCACGGCAGCCCAACAGGCTTCCGGCGTTTCATTGGCAGCAAGGTCCGAGTCACGCAAGCGCGCGACATCAAGGGGCATGAAGGCGAAATCAGCGAGGTCGCAATCCTCGGGAACCATGGGTTCAGGCAGTTGTTGCTCGTGCATTCCCCACCTCTTCCTCGGCCGCAGGCAGACCGAAGGTCTCCGGCGGGGCTCCAAGCGCTTCCACCAGCAGCGGATTGCCCCGCAGCTGACGCACGATCAGACTTGCCTCATGCAACGCTTCTTTCGCATGCTCTTCCAGCAGCGCCTCGATGTAGGCCGGGCGCTCCATGCCCTTGGCTCGGGCCAGCGCGTCCAACACGCGCAGGGTGTTGGCGTCGCACTGCTGACGCAGCTCCAGCGTGTCGGAGCAACTGGTGCGGCCTGTGCCGCGAGCGAACGCGACCAAACCACGGACGACACGGTGCAGCCGACCGTCCGTTGAAGTGAATTTTTCAGCCATGGAAGGCCTCTTGAGAAGAAAAGGTGCCCACCCTCTCTCGGGGCAAAATGGTTGGTTCCACACAACCATTCCCGAGAGGGGCAGACATGAACGAAAAACTGGTTCTGGACGAACTACGGACCATCAAGCTGATGTGCATTGCCAACTTCGTCGAACTTCAAGAGATACGGCGAAAGCTGGACATTGCCGAAAGCAACCGCGAGGAAAAATACGACTACGACGACAACACGGCAGAGCACGTCAATTCCCTGTCTCAGAAACTGCGTCGCCTGTTGAAAGACGATCTTCCCCATCTGTGGGAGAACAACATTGGAAAGCAGGGGGAGTAAACAGCGTCTCGGCCTGTAAGCGTTCGACTGCGTCATCCATCGTTCTCTTTGCGACATCGAGAACGAATAAGGCATCTGCGTACGAGAGCCCGTTCAGCAGGCGAAGCAGCTCCACCGCTTTGACCTTGATCGGATCTGGAGTGCGGAGAGGCCTATGCATGGCTGGCATCCAATGCTTGGCTGGTCGTCTTTTGTGCAACGATCAAGTCGCGGATATCGGCGGGCGTGGGGAATTTTCGTCCCACCTTCAGCCACTCGCACAACGCCTTCGTCACAGCCTCTTCGTCATCACAGCCCAAGGCTATGAAGAACAATCGCAGCGATCCAACAGACGTAAAGGCGGGATGACCGAAAATCTCGGCACTACTGACCAAGAGCCCTGCGGGCATGGAATAGGGTTTTTTAAGGAATTCAGGAGTTTTCATGGCAACAAATTTCAAAGACCACTCCACTAAAGAGATCGAAGCAGCAATAGAAAAGGCTCTTGGAGAGCTTTTTGGAACGCCGGTCAGCATCAACATTCGCCAAACGAGGCATCAATATCCGGAGGGCGCTGCAGCTTTCTTGTCCACCTCAAGGTGGAGCACACATGTGGAAATGAGCGTTGTCGATGCACCGCCAGAACTAGGTGACGACGACCCGTTCTGATCGCCGGGCAAAACTCAGAGGACAGTCATGCATGGCTGCCCTCCTTCGTGGCGGCAGCCGGCGGCAGCTGGGCGCTGCCGTAGATGTGGTCATAGGTAAGGACCAAGCCGAAATCGCGCGCGGCGTAGGCGATGAGGCGCCCCGCCATCTCAGGCAACAAGGTCTGGCCTCGTTCGTAGTGATAAACGTTGCCTTGGGTGCAGCCGATGCCGTCACCCAAGGCCTTCTGGGTGATTCCGAGGTGTTTTCGGATGCGTCTGAGGTTGTGCATCCTTAAATACTAGCAGTGCTTTTAATTTTGTCAACAGCAGTGCTTTTTGCCGTTTGGCAACAGTTTTACTAGCCTCGCTATTTATGAGTGAAGAGATCCGCAGAACCCTGACCGATGAGCACCGCGAGGAGTCGCGCAAGCTCAAGAGCCTGTGGGTTGAGCGCGAGGAGCGCGTGTCCCAGGCAGAGTTCGGGCAGACCTACGACATAGGCAGCCAAGCAGCCGTGGGGCACTTCCTCAATGGCAAGGCCGCGATCAGCTTGAAGGCCGCGCGAGGATTTGCAAAAGGATTGGGATGCGAGATCGCAGACTTCAGCCCCAGGCTAGCTGCGGAAGCAGCTGCGCTGGGCGAGGTTGCCGGTGGCGGTAGTCAGCCGCTGAACTTCACCCAATTGTCCAAAGACGAAATGCAACTCGTCATGGTGTACCGGAGCGTCCCCAAATCGACCCAAGCCAAGTTACTGGCTGACGCTGAGGCGCAGCTCCGCCAACACCAGGGAGAGGGGGAGCGGCAACCCCCGGACGCATCAGGGCGGACTGCTCATCGACGTGTAGCGGCACACTTGGAATAGCCAGCTCGCCCGGACTCCCAGCACTCGGCAAAAGCGCCTTCACATCCACACGCTCGTAGTGCGCTCCGAATAGCAAATGGTGAGCGGAGGCGCAGTACGCTGCAGCCAAGTCCGCCACCTGGAATGCCGTAGGCACGGTCACCCCTGTCTCCCAAGCGGAGACTGTCTGCCTCTTCACGCCCAACAGTTCTGCCACATCATCTTGCGAGAGCGCGCAGCGGCGACGGGCGGCACGCAACCGATCGCCCAGTGCTTTTTTTCGTATTGGCGTCATCGCGTTCTCGCGAAAAACTGTACACACATACAGTATTCACCAATAGTCGCACTTTTGCAAATGCAAGCCATGCTTGCGCAACCGTGCGTTGCGGCAGGTGCAAGCCTGGCTTGCAAAACGCCATTTTTTGCTCTGAGACGGAGAAAAATACAAGCACTGCTATTGCCTCGATAAAAAAGCACTGCTACTATTTGAACGTCAGCAGCAATCTCGCTGCCGATGGGCGCCACCAACATGCCGCCCTCGTTCATGCAGCAGGCACGGCTGGGTAAAGGCAGCGCACCGCGGGCGGCAGCGGGATAGAAAAGGTCGTCGTTCGCTCTACTGCTGCTGCGCCTGCCCGGATGGGGTTACGGGCGCGATCCGGGAAAGGCCGCGCGAAGTCCATACCCTGGGGCTGAATACGGGGTTGAGGCATGCACTGGGATGCCAAGAAAAGAAAAGCCCAGAACGATCTTTGGAGGAACAACCTCCACACCCGGCCCAGCCGGGGAAAAAACGCAGCGTCTTGCAATCAGGGCGCTGCGTTTTTTTATGGCGACTCGGGGCGCCCTCTCCCCGCTCTCAAGGAAAACATATGTCCGCACTTCTCGCTGCCCAACTGGCAAAGCTGTCCGAGTTCGATTTCATCGTCGTCGTGGATGCCAGTGGCTCCATGACCACCGACGACGTGAAGGGCCGCACTCGCTGGCAGGCTGTGCAGGAAACCGCCGAGCAGTTCACCCGCGACCTGGCCAAGCTGGACAGCGATGGCATCGGCCTCGTCGTGTTCAACGGCCAAGCCGTCGATTCGTTCGATGGCGTGGACGCCAGCAAGCTGGCCGAAGTGTTCGCTGCCCGTTCCCCCCGTAGCTCCACCCCGCTGGCCGAGGCCCTGACAGCCGCGCTCAAGCTGGCCGGCAAGTCGGACAAGAAGGACTTCGTGATCGTCTTCACCGATGGCGTGCCCGATGACCGTGCGGCTGCGGCCAAAGTGATCGTGGATGCCTCCAACAAGCTGCAGAGCGACGATGAACTGACCTTCCTGTTCGTCCAGGTGGGCCACGACCGAGCCGCGACCGACTACCTGCGCGAACTGGACGACAACCTCAAGGGCGCCAAGTTCGACATCGTGGATGCCAAGACCGTGGCCGAGGCCGAGTCCTTTGCCAGCACCGCCGATCTGGTGCTGGCTGCAATCGACGGCTGATCTATGGTAGATCTCATCTTGCTGACGTTTTGCGCTGGCATGTTCGCCGCCGGTTTCTGGACCGGCTCCAAGTACAAGCGGCCCTCTGAATTGCTCAAGGCCATGAAGACCTGGTTCAACTGACCCCCGTGCCCTGGCCAACGCCAGGGCCATCACGCTGGTGCCCTGCCTTAGAACGCCGCCGCGATGGCAAACGCTGACTCGGGCACACCGATTGCTCACGGTAATTGCGGCCAGCAGAAGTTGGCGCCCAAGGCTTGGGAAGCCGGAGCGGGTGTAAGCCCCGCGCGATTTCAGCCGGTTCAGGAGTTTTTTCGAGGTCTTTTCAACTCGCTGATGCCCGACAGGCCCGGCTTTTTATACGTGATGGTGGATTGTTCCTGCAAGCGAGACGCAAAACTGAAAACTCACGGAGGTGTGCGATGCAGCGTGTGACCCCGACAGAAAGCTACAACCCCGAGCCTGAGGCTCGCTATTACCGGAGCATGGCCGAAGCCTTTCCCTGCGGCCCTGAGGAAGCAGTCTCCCTATTCGCGCCGGAGAGGCGCGTTGTCCCTCTTTTCGCGTGCTCGGCGCTTCTCCTGCTGCTGTGTTGGGTCCTCCTAACCTGAAGCTGGTCTATGTACCAGCTGCTGCGCGTTTTTACTGTTACCTGCAACTTCTGCAGTTTTAATTACAACGCCTCCCCTAAGGCGATGGCCCTTTTCTGACCGCTTTTTCAAGCCGGGTCTGAGTTTTTCACCACTTCAATCCTCGGTTTCAGACATGCCCTGCCCCGGGGCACCGGCTCTCTTCCATTAAGGCCCGCAGCTACTGCTTGCGGGCCTTTCTTTTTTCTGGTCTGGGAAATCTTATGAATGCACGCCTCCCCTCTATCTGTTGGGCCTCAGTGGCCGATGCCGAGCGCGCGGCCCAGGAAGACAGCGCCGAGGCAGAAGACGCCGAGCTGGATGCATATGTCCGTGACTACTACGGCCCGCCATTCGTGGCCGAGTTTGTGCAGGAGGCCCTGCAGGCCGCGCAGTACGAGCTGGCCCAGCAAATCGCCGCCGCCAGTGAGCGCATGGGCCAGAGCCTGAACCCCGAACACCCGCAGCTGACCGTCATGGGCAACTCCATGGACGAGTGGCTGCGGGCCTATGCCCGCCAACGTGCCCGCGATGACATCGCGGACCTTCAACGAAACCGCCACTGATCGAGGAGCCATCATGTACCGACGTGACGAAATCCCGGACCCGCCGCCGCTGGCATGGCTGATTGCCGTGCTACTGGGCATCAGCCTGCTGTGCCTGCAGGCAACGCTGGACGATGAGCCTGGCAAGGCGCCGCCCGCCACCGTCAGCGCGCTGGCGTGCCCTGGCATGCACGCCGAATGGGTGAGCGAGAGCGTCGTGGAATGCCAGCGAGAAAAGCCATGAATCTGGCTGATCTGACCAACGCCGAGAAGGTGCCCCTGCTGCTCGAATTGCTTGAAGAGGCAGGGGAACAACTGGACCGTGCATGGCCCGCCGGCGGGCGCCGCTACCTGTCCGCCGTCCGCGAGATGCGCGGCGATCCGGAAGACCCGGAATGACCGCCCAATCCACCAAGCGCCACGCCGGCGCCGACCATCGCCCGCTGCTGCGGGCGTTTCATTTTCCACAACCCGCGAGGTTCCCATGAACGCTGTTTCCCAGAAAGAGGCCGCAGCCCTTGAACTGGTTCCGGCGGCAAACGCCGCGCCCGCCCCCGCTCCCGCCGCCCTTCCCACGTCCCTTGCGGCCAACTTCATGCTGACGCTGCAGGAGCGCGGCGCAGGCCTGGAGCAGATCGAGAAGATGATGGATCTGCTGGAGCGCAACGAGCGCCACGAAGCCGAGAAGGCCTACAACGAAGCCCTGGCCGCATTCAAGGCCAAGAACATCCGCATCGTGAAGCGCAAGGCCGTGGACTTCAGAACATCCAAGGGCAGAACAAGCTACAAGCATGCCGAGCTGGACGACGTTGTGCAGGCCGTGGGCCCCGATCTGTCCGCACTCGGATTCGCGTGGTCTTGGCAAACGCGCCAGGTCGGCCGCGACATCACCGTGGTGTGCAAACTGCGGCACCGCCTGGGCCATGCCGACACAGTTGAGCTGACGGCCCAGCCCGATGAAACAGGAGGCAAGAACGCCATTCAGGCGATCATTTCCACCACGACCTATCTGCAGCGGCACACGCTCAAGCAGATCACGGGCGTGGCCGAGGCCGGAGAGGATGACGACGGCCAGGGCGGCGCTGCTGCCCCACTCACAGAGCACGCCCAGGGCTGGGTGGACTACATCAAGAGTGTGCGGGGCACTGTCGAGTTCGAAGCAGGCTGCCGCAAGGGACGCGCTGCCCTCTCCCGTGATCGTGCCGGCCTCATGGCGTTCAACGAAGCCACGAGGAGTGCAGCATGAGGGAGTTCCTGTTCCGCTGCAGCAGCATCGGCAAGCTGATGACCGCGCCGGTGAGCATCGATCCCGCGCTCATCACGCCTGAGGTCGAAGCCATCCAAGCGAAGAAGAAGCGCACGGACGAAGAGAAGGCCGTGCTGGAACGGCTCAAGCTGGGCACGCTCAGCGAGACCGCCAAGACCTACATCCGGGAACTGGTGCGACAGGAGCTGTGGGGCGTGGACTTCGAGGTGTCCAGCAAATACACGGACAAGGGCCTGGCAGTCGAAGCCGAAGGCCTGGCCCTGCTGAACCGCGTGCGTGGGCTGACCTTGGCCAAGAACACGGAGCGGCGCAGCGACGGCCAGATCACGGGCGAAGCTGACACCGTGGACCTGGGGCCGCGCCGCTGCGGCCACGACCTGAAATGCTCGTGGAGCCTGCAGACCTTCCCCGCATTCGTGCGCGACTGCGAGGACTCCCTGTATGCATGGCAGATGCGCGGCTACATGCGCCTGTGGGATGTGGACCGCTGGGAGGTCAACTACGCCATGGTCAACACGCCCGAGGAACTGCTGGGCCAGTACGAGCCGCAACAACTGCACCTGGTCGAGCACATTCCCGAGCACATGCGCCTGACCACCTGGGCCATTGAGCGCGACCGCGCGCTGGAGGCTCAGATGGACGTGAAGCTGGAACTGGCCCGGGCTTACTACGCGCAGTGCATTGCGGAATTCACGGCCACGCACCCGGAGCCAGCGCCTGCCACCCGCGACGCGGCACCGCCGCAGCCTGAGCTGATCGGCTTCGACCTGGCCACGCAGTCTGATCTGCATGTCGAGGTCGAGATGGCGCCCATCCCTGCGCTGCAGCCGGCACCACCGGCCACAACCCAGCCTGCAGCGCTGGACCAGCTGCAGTTGCAGGAACTGGTGGCCAGCGGCCAGACGTTGAAGCTGGGCCAGATTAACGCGCGCTTGGGTATTTTCGAGATCAGCGCCACGACCGCCAACGCGGTGGGCGTTCAGACCGTCAAGGACCGGGGCGCCGTGCACATGCCTGCCACCAGCTTCGCGGCGTTCTGCGATGGCTTGATCGCCCACATCGCCGACGTGCGCGATAGCTTCCAAGCTCAGCCATGAGCCTTCGCAGCGTTTTCCTTGGCCTCGCGGGCATGAGCCTGCTGGCCGGCAGCACTGGCTTTGCCGGTGCATTCCTCCTGGCTGCCGCAATTGCGGCATGACCAGAACTTTTAATCCATGGCCCTACCAAAAGAAGGGCCCCACTTTTCGAAACCCTACTGGAGAAAAAACAATGAGCGACTACAAGACCCTGCTGCAGCAAAAGGCCGAGCTGGATGCACGCATCGCGGAAGTGATGAAGACGGAGAAGGCTGGAGCGGTGGCAGAGGTCCGCGCCCTGATTCAGCAGTACCAACTGACCGAGCAAGACGTGTTCCCCGCCTCCGGCTCCAAGGCGAAGGGCTCGGTGGGCGCGCCTAAGTTCCGTGACCCCGAGACTGGAGCTACCTGGACCGGCCGGGGCAAGCCGCCGAACTGGATCAAGGACAAAGATCGCGCGGAATTTCTTATCCCGGAAAAAGCAGGCGCCTAAAGGTCAAACTCGCTCAACCTACAGCGAATGCGATCTTGAGTAACGCTGTCCTCAGGATTATCGACTTCGATAACCAACAGGTGATAGGGAAATTCGATCCCGACAGGTGATGAAACTGGAGGAGCAACCGCAGGTGCCTCAAATATGGGCACTCCAGTTGTTTCTCCGGGTTTTGCAAGCACCACCATGCTCGCGTGCCAGACATGCATAGCCTGCAGTTCAGGTTCGCGTATCCGAAGGTCCATGACGAGATCTCCAACAAAAAGCTTGGCTGAATCACCACCGGCCCCCAGGCATCTAATCCTGGGGGCCGGCGAACTACGGAATCAGTACATCAAGCGAAGGATTACTTATGTTCCTTGCCAGTTGTTCCTTGTTGACCAGAGGCTGAACCGGAACCACCGCTCTTGTCGCTGCCGCGTTGAGCGTCGCGCTCTGTGCGCCACTTGTTGAACTCGTCAGAGAACTTTTTGTAGCGATCATTTCGCCAGTTGCGGTAATCCTCATCCAAGGCATCCACTTGTTCCTGACGCCACTGATGATAGTCAGGGTCGAACGGTTCACTTGTCCGGCTCTGACGTACATATTGCTGGTCAGAATTGCCGTAATTGTTTCCGCCCGCTCCACGATCCCAGCCTTGAGTATCTCGGCCAAAATCACTGCGTTCATGGCCGCCCCATCCGCCTTGCTGCGAATGGCGCGAGTAGCCTTGATCTTGTCGAGAACGACCATAGCCTTGGTCGCCGTATCCGCTGCCGCCACCGTATCCGAACTCCCGACGACCAGGCGCTGGACCGTATCCGCCGCCGTAGCCCCCTTGCTGCTCGCCTTGGTACCCCTGATAGGCGGACTGCTGCCCGCCAGGGTAGCCCCTTTCGGGGTATCCACCGCCTTGCTGACTACCTGAGTAGCCGCTGCGATTTCCTTCCCACTGGCCCTCATCGCGCCACTGGTCCTGCCCGCGTCCTGCGTAGGAGCGGCGGCTTTCGTCAAACTGATCGCGTCGGCCGTTTCCGTCGCCAGAGTCCTGCTGCTGTTGACGGTTCTGACCTTGTCGGCCGTGGTCTTCATGCTGTGCCATTGCTGGTTCCTTTCATGAGCTTTGACTTCAGGCTCGGAAATTCAAGCCTGCCAACTCTCTGAGCAATCAGCATTCCTAGCCAACATCCAAGAAACATAACCTCACATTTCTTTAACCACGAAACATTTGCCCTCGCATCCCTTTCTATTCGTGCTTTGAAACTCAGGACCACACAGCGCGCATGGGACAACTGTCCTTACACGTCAAGCAACGAAATCTGGGGAGCCAGTCCTGCTGCTAACTTCAACGAAGCGATACCGTGGATCTGCTCCCAATTCTTTTTATAGGAATCAAGGCAGCCGGCACGAAGACCAGCATCCCCGCCTGCCAGCTTGTCGAGTGCATCCCCAGAGATGGTGCCGCTGTAACGCCCATCTTCTACCCAGAAGTTAAACGATACCTGCCGGAGATCCATTTTGTATTCAGCATCAGGGTCGCACCGGTCCATCTCTGCTCCTTTTTTGTAGAGCCCTAATTTCACCATAAGCCTCCGACCACGGAGGCAATCCCGAAGCCGCCCGGCCCTGCCGCGAGCGGCTTTTTTTGGCCCAAATTTCAAGGAGCCGCATGCTCACCCCTCAATTTCTCCTGCCCCTCGCTGCCAAGCTGGTGATCGACCTGTTTGCCGGTGGCGGTGGCGCGCCGACCGGACAGCCTCTGATAAGCCCCTGACGAAAACCGCCCAGGTTCGCATGGTCGACAACTCAGTGAGCCCCGTGCCCATGCGGTTCATCGTGGCCGCCAACTATTCAGAGGCCTCTTCCAGCGCAACGCGACGCGCGGCCTGATGCCTGCTCCACCCCAAACCCGGCCCGCCCAGTGCGGGCCGCTTCATTTCTGCATCGACATGTCCAAGACCACACCTCAGAAGCCCTACGCCCCGCCGACCAGTTGCTACCAAGGCACGGAGCTGAAACCGCTTCCAGGCCTGCCGGCCTCGCGCTTCTATGCCTTCACGCTGCCCAGCCGCGTCGGCGGGCATCTGTACTACCCCGCACCCACGCGTCGCGTCGAACCTTTCCCTGCCTGAATTGGAGCCTTCAATGACGATGATCAACACCCCTCTGGTGCTGCTGGCACAGCAGTGCGGCGGCACCTTTCACACGCCCGGGCCGACGCGCGCCATTCGCGGCATGTGCCTCACCTTCCAGCAGTTGGAAGCGCTGGCCGAACGACTGCGCTCCACCGATGCCTCTATCAAGACACCCCTCCAAAGCAAGGCCCCTCAAGAGCCCATTGCTGGGCAAGGGAACGACCCGACACAATGAAGACATTTTTTGCACTCATGGCGGAATACGGGACCGCCCACATTCCCGTAGAGAAATGCGCCGGACTTTTCGGACTGTCGCCAAGAAAGGCATGCGAGGCGGCAGGCCGCCAACGGCTTCCTGTCCCGGCCTTTCGACTGGGATCGCAAAAAAGTCCATGGCTGGTGGACGCACAGAAGCTGGCCGATTACCTCGACCGACTCAAACAGCAGGCGGACGCCGATTGGCAGAGGCTGCAGTAAACGCAGCTCACAAACCCCATCAACGCTCTTGCACGTTTTCAGGGCGCAGATGGGTATATCGTTTCAACGTTGCCCAGCTTTCATGCAATGTGAACTGGGCAACCTCCTGAATGCTGTATCCCTTCTCAAACAGCCTGCTCGTCGCCTCATGGCGCAAGTCGTGGAAGTGCAGATCCTCGATACCAAGGACATGGCAGGCACGCGTGAATGCGGCTCCGACTGATCTGTTGTTGTAGGGAAAGACGAATTCCACGCCCTCTTCCCTCGACTGGCTTTTGATGATGTCGGCTGCCGCATTGAGCACCCGAAAGCATCGCCGGTTACCCTTCTTCATGCGGGGGTGCTTCACGTCATCCAGCCACGCTACCCCCTTCTCAAAATCCACATCGACCCAACGCAGACGGCATATCTCTTCCTGGCGTCGCGCCGTAAGCAGCGCGAACTGCATGATGTCGCTCATGGGAATAGATGCCCTGCCGTCGCGGCTGGAGAAGTGCTCCAGCAACTTGGCCTCTTCCTCGGGCAGCAGCCGGCGCGAGCGCTGGGCCGGCTTCGCGATCACCCGCGTCCGCAGCAACTCGGACTTGGCGCGGTCCAGCACCTGCAGCGGCGCATCGATGCCGCGCGCGGCGGAAGCATGCAGGAAGACCTGGCGCAGCCACACCATGTCATTGAGCACGGTGGCAGGGCCGGCCTCGTCTTCCGTGCGCCGCTTCTTGGCGTAGCCCATCAGATCCTGCACCGTGAGCTTGGTGGCCTGAAGGTCGGCCAGGCCAGAGGCCTGCACGCGCGCGATGTCGGCCTTTTTGCTACGGCCCCACTCAGTCACGTTTTCGGCCGCGCTGACATAATCCCGCAGTAGCTCCCCCACTGAAACTTTCTTGTGTAGAGCCTGGCCAGAAGCGCGCTCCTGCTCCAGCTCGTACTCCCGCCGGCGCAGCCATTCGCTGGCCAGTACCTTCCGGCTGAACGTCTGTGCTTCGCTGTAGATAATCTGGCCGCCTTCCTTGAGCCGGATCTGCGCGGTGTATGACTGCGAGCCGTCTGCTCGCTTGCGTGTGGTGATGGTTCCCATTGAGTGCTACAAGCCAATTTTGTAGCACTCAATGTAGCACTCAGAGCCGAAAAAACAGGAAAAACGGGGTTCAACGGTGCAAAATCAGGAGCAGCCACCGGAGCAAAAAACCCAATCAGATCAATGACAAACGTAGAAAATCAAGCACCTGCCAGCATGTGGCGCATGTCCGTTGCGCCCATGATGGACTGGACCGACAAACACTGCCGCTACCTGCACCGGCTTCTGAGCCGCCACACCTTGCTCTACACAGAGATGGTGACGACGGGCGCTCTGCTGCATGGGGATGTGCCGCGGCATCTGCGTTTCGAGGCCGAGGAGCATCCGGTGGCGCTGCAGCTCGGCGGCAGCGAGCCTTCCGATCTGGCGGAGGCTGCGCGGCTGGGGGCGCAGTGGGGGTATGACGAGATCAACCTCAATTGCGGCTGCCCCAGCGAGCGTGTGCAGCGCGGCGCGTTTGGCGCCTGCCTGATGAATGAGGCCCCGCTGGTGGCAGATTGCGTGAAGGCGATGGTCGATGTAGTGGATGTGCCCGTCACGGTGAAGCACCGCATTGGCATCGACAAGGACGAGAGCTACGAGTTCGTGCGCGATTTCGTGGGCACGGTGGCGGATGCGGGCTGCCGCGTGTTCATCGTGCATGCCCGCAATGCCTGGCTCAAGGGCCTGTCGCCCAAGGAAAACCGCGAGATCCCGCCGCTGCGCTACGAGATCGTGGCCCGGCTCAAGCAGGATTTTCCGGAACTGACCATTGCCATCAACGGCGGCATCAAGGCCGATGCCACGGTGCAGGAACTGCTGCAGCAGGTCGATGGCGTGATGGTGGGCCGCGAGGCCTATCACAACCCCTGGTGGCTGGCCTCGTGGGATGCGCTGTACTACGGCGATGCGAGCGTGGAGCACACGCGCGAGTCCATCGAGGAGCAGATGGTGGCGTATATGGAGCGCGAGGCGCGCACGCATGGCACGCACTGGTACTCCATCGCGCGGCATATGTTGGGGTTGCGCAACGGGCTGGCGGGGGCGCGCCGCTGGCGCCAGGTGTGGAGCAATCACCAACTCAAGCAATTGCCGCCTTCAGAGGTGATGCGGCTTGCGCGCACCAAACCGGCCGAGGCGGCGCTTGCCGCCTAGCGCGGGGGACTGCATTGCAGGATGGCCAGGGCTGAGGCGGCCGCTCGCCCAGGCCTATCGGTAAAAACTATCACTTACGCGACAGCATCAAAGGGGTTTTACTACCAATTTTCTTAGCTTGCTGCTGATATATTGCACTGCAACATATCCAAACAACCCCTTGTATCCATGCTCTATCAGCTCTACGAAATCCAGCGCGCCATGGTCGAGCCCTTTGCCGATTTCGCGCAAGCTGCAG
Organism: Delftia sp. JD2; assembly: GCF_001682645.1. Lineage (NCBI taxonomy): Bacteria > Pseudomonadati > Pseudomonadota > Betaproteobacteria > Burkholderiales > Comamonadaceae > Delftia > Delftia sp. JD2. The sequence goes on along the minus strand of NZ_LFJT01000036.1, from coordinate 47,619 downwards.
CCAAGCTCTACAGCAACCCCCACTCGTTGCTGAGCCAAGGTCCGATGTCCCAGCGCATGGCCGCCGGGTTCGATCTGTTCTACCGCCTTGGCAAGGATTACGAGAAGCCCGAATTCAACCTGCACAGTGTGGATGTGGGCGGCGTTGACGTGACCATCCGCGAGCGCGTCGAAGTGGACAAGCCGTTTTGCGAGCTGCGCCGCTTCAAGCGCTTCTCCGACGACACCGATACGCTGCAGACCATGCTGAGCCAGCCCGTGGTGCTGATCGTGGCGCCGCTGTCGGGCCACTACGCCACGCTGCTGCGCGATACGGTGCAAAGCATGCTGGGCGGCCACAAGGTCTACATCACCGACTGGAAGAACGCCCGCCTGGTGCCCCTGGCCGATGGCGAGTTCCACCTCGACGACTACGTGAACTATGTGCAGGAGTTCATCCGCTACCTGCAGGGCAAGTACGGCCAGTGCCACGTGGTCAGCGTCTGCCAGCCCACGGTGCCGGTGCTGGCTGCCGTGTCGCTGATGGCCAGCCGTGGCGAGACGCCCCCGCTGTCCATGACCATGATGGGCGGCCCCATCGACGCGCGCCGCTCGCCGACCTCGGTGAACAACCTGGCGCAGAACCGCAGCTTCGAGTGGTTCGAGAACAACGTGATCTACCGCGTGCCCGAAGGCTATCCGGGCGTAGGCCGCCGCGTGTACCCGGGCTTCCTGCAGTACTCGGGCTTCGTGGCGATGAATCCGGACCGCCACGCCAATAGCCACTACGACTACTTCAAGGACCTGATCAAGGGTGACGACGCCAGCGCCGAGCACCATCGCAAGTTCTATGACGAGTACAACGCCGTGCTCGACATGGATGCCGACTACTACCTCGAGACCATCGCCACGGTGTTCCAGGACTACAAGCTGGTCCATGGCACCTGGGAAGTGCGTTCGCCCGAAGGCCAGGCCGAGCTGGTGCGCCCGCAGGACATCAAGGGCAGCGCCCTGCTGACCGTCGAAGGCGAGCTGGACGACATCTCCGGCTCGGGCCAGACGCGTGCAGCGCACGATCTGTGCACGGGCATCGCGGCCGATCAGCGCAAGCACCTTGAAGTGCCGGGCGCCGGCCACTACGGGATTTTCAGCGGCAGGCGCTGGAGAGAGATCGTCTACCCCCAGGTGCGTGAGTTCATCAGTGCCCACCAGCCCGAAAGCGCCACGGCCGCCAGCGCGGCAGGTCACACCAGCAGCCTGAGCGATGACGCGCCCTCGGCCACCGAGCAGCCGCGCAAGCGCGGTGCCAAGGTGCAGGCAGGCTGAGCACCGAGCAAGCCCGGCACGCCATGTCCGCCTTCGCAATCCTTGCCCGCGACGATCTGGCAGCACGCATAGACGCGGCGCTGCCGCAGACGCAGTGCACGCGTTGCGGCTACCCCGACTGCGCCAGCTATGCCCAGGCCGTGGCCTCGGGCGAGGCCGGCATCAACCAGTGCCCCCCCGGGGGCGCTGCGGGAGTGGAGAGGCTGGCTGCACTGACGGGCCGGCCCGCTGTCCCACTGAGCGCCGAGCACGGCACGGAAGCCCCGCGCACCGTGGCCGTGATCGACGAGGCCTGGTGCATCGGTTGCACCCTGTGCATCAAGGCCTGCCCCACGGATGCCATCCTGGGCGCCAACAAGTTCATGCATACGGTGATCGCCGCCCACTGCACGGGCTGCGAGCTGTGCATTCCCGTGTGTCCGGTCGATTGCATCGAACTGCACAACGCCAGCGGCCCCGCCACAGGCTGGTCTGCCTGGAGCCCCCAGCAGGCCGAACATGCGCGCCAGCGCTATGTGCTGCGCCGAGAGCGTGAACAGGAGCGCGAGCGCCTGGGTGCGGCCCGTGCGCAGATGCCTCTTGCATTGGGGGAGCAGGAAATGGCCGACGACGCCAGCCCCTCCACGCCCTGCCCGGCGCCCCCGCTGGCGACCGAAAGCAAGCAAGCCACCATCGCAGCCATCCTGGCCCGCGCACGCGCGCAGCGTGCGGGTGGCGCCTCAACGCCCAACGGGCATTGAGTGGATGTAGGCGGGCAGCGAGACCCGCCTAAGCCCGCCAGTACAGGCCTATGGATGCCCATCGATGGTCATAGACCGCCATAGGCACCCACGCAGGCCGTGGCAGGCCTACGCAGCCAGCGCCAGGCTCTTGTAGACCCCGCAACCCCAGTACAGCCCGCCATGCTTGCAGACGAAGGACATCTTGGTCTGTACCTGCTGCGTGGCAGGGTTTCTGAAGTCGTACTCCACCCAGCCTGGGCCGCGCTCGGCCTGGGCAATGATGTCGGCCAGCAGCTGCTCACCCCGCACGCCTGGCAGCTCCTGCACGCGCACGCCCACACGCGCGGGGTTGCCGCCAAAGGCGCGGTAGCTGCCGTCGGCGGCCAGGGCGAAAACGTACATATCGCGGTCATGGAAGGGCTGGCCGGGGTCGTTCACGGCGGCCAGCAGTGCATCGGTGGCCACACCGCGCCGCGCCAGGCCCAGGGCCGACTCGACCAGGGCCACGGCTTCCTCCGCCGTGCCCTGCTGCAGCCGAAAGCGCGACACCGCCCCTGACAGCATCTGGGCGCGCTGCTGCAGCGCGCGTGCCTGGTCCAGCGCGTGGCCCACCATCTGCGCGTTGTGCTGGGTGATCTCGTCGATCTGGTGCACGGCGCGGCTGATCTCGGCCAGGCCCGTGCTCTGGCTGCCGGTCGATTGCGAGAGCTCGCCCATGTGCTCGGCCACCTGGCGGATGCCTTCGGTCACGCGCTCCATGCCACGTCCGGCCGTGCGGATCAACTCGGTGCTGTGCTCCACCTGGGTCAAGGCATCGCCAATCAGGTGGCGAATCTCGCGCGCCGCCTCCGCCGAGCGGCCGGCCAGGGAGCGCACCTCGCTGGCCACCACGGCAAAGCCCCGGCCCTGCTCGCCAGCCCGTGCGGCCTCCACGGCGGCATTGAGCGCGAGGATATTGGTCTGGAAAGCAATGCCGTCGATCACGCCGATGATCTCCCGCATGCGCCCGGCGCTGTTCTCAATGGTCTCCACCGACTCCACGGCGCGGCCCATGGCCACCACGCCTTCATCGGCGGCGCCGCGCACGGCGCTGGCCTGGTGGTGGACCACGCCCACCACATCGGCGTTGTGCTGCACGGCGCTGCTCAACTGCTCCACGCTGACCACGGTCTGGGCCAGGTTGGTGGCCTGCAGCTCGGTGCGATCGGACAGCGCCTGGTGCTCGTTCACCAATTGCTGCCCGGCCTGCGCCACCAGGGCCGCGTTGCTGCGCACATCGGCCACCATGCCCGACAGAGAGGTGACCATGCCTCCCAGCAGCGCCTTGGGCGTCTGGACAGCGCCAGCGCCCTCCTGCGAGGCGGCCGCCTCCACGGTCACGCGCTGGCTCAGGTCGCCCTGGGCGATGCCCTGCATGGCCTGCTGCAGCAATTCCCGCTCGCCGGTCACCCGCGACCAGAGCCTGTGCATGCCGCCCAGCAGCAGCCCGGCCCACAGCAGCAAGGCACCCCAAACCCAGGGCCCCACGCCCGCCGAGCCGGCCACCAGGGCCAGCGGCGGCCCCGCCAATGCCCACACGGCGCATACAAGGAAGCCGGCCCCGGGGCCGGATGTATGCTTACGATGCCTGTTTCCCACTTTTTCCATGCCAGCGCCTGCCTGCATAGCTGATTGCCTCTCTAGTCATTGGTATCTGGAATTCACCGTTCACGAGGCCCCGCCACACGAGATGGCATGGCCCCAGTCGAGACCATGCCAGAATAGGTAACAGAATGCAAAAAATCCAGCGTGCAGACCCGCAGTCACCTGTGACAACGGCATGCCGAAAGCGCATCAATCCATAATGCGAGCCCATGAATCCCCTGCTCTCCCGACTCCAGCCCTACCCGTTTGAGCGTCTTCGCAAACTGTTCGCCGGGGTCCAGCCACCGGCGGGCGTGCGCCCCATCAGCCTTGGCATCGGAGAGCCCCGCCATGCCACGCCGGCGTTCATCGAGCAGGCACTGAGCGCCGACCTCGGCGGCCTGGCCAAATACCCCGCCACGGCCGGCGAGCCCGCGCTGCGCGAGGCCTGCGCCCAATGGGCTCGCCAGCGCTATGGCATTGCCCTGGACGCCGCCACCCAGGTGCTGCCCGTCAACGGCTCGCGCGAGGCACTGTTTGCCTTCACCCAGGTGGTGGTGGATGCCAGCCAGGACGGCGCGCGCGTGATCTGCCCCAACCCGTTCTATCAAATCTACGAAGGCGCCACCCTGCTGGCCGGCGCCCAGCCGTACTACGCGCCCAGCGACGCCGCACGCAACTTCGCGGTGGACTGGGACAGCGTGCCCGCCGACGTGTGGGAAAAGACCCAGCTGATCTTCGTGTGCTCGCCCGGCAACCCAACGGGCGCGGTGATGCCGCTGGCCGAGTGGGAAAAGCTGTTTGCCCTGTCCGACCGCTACGGCTTCGTGATCGCCAGCGACGAGTGCTACAGCGAGATCTATTTCGACGGCACCGCCCCCCTGGGCGGCCTGGAAGCCGCACAGCGCCTGGGCCGCACGGACTACAAAAACCTGCTGATGTTCACCAGCCTGTCCAAGCGCAGCAATGTGCCTGGCCTGCGCAGCGGTTTCGTGGCGGGCGATGCGGCCCTGATCAAGGCCTTTTTGCTGTACCGCACCTACCACGGCGGTGCCATGAGCCCCGTGGTGCAGACGGCCAGCATGGCGGCCTGGGCCGACGAGGCCCATGTCGAGGAAAACCGCCGCCTGTACCGCGAAAAGTTCAACCAGGTCACGCCCGTGCTGGCGCGCGTGATGGATGTGCGCCTGCCCGACGCAAGCTTCTACCTGTGGGCCGGCATTCCCGAATCGCTGGGCCTGGACGACGCCGACTTTGCACGCGAGCTGTATGCCGCCACCGGCGTGACCGTGCTGCCCGGCAGCTACCTGGCGCGCGAGGCCAATGGCCGCAACCCCGGCGCCGGGCGCGTGCGCATGGCCCTGGTGGCCGAGACCGCAGAATGCCTGGAAGCCGCCCAGCGCATTGCACAGTTCATAGAATCGCGCCAGCGCTGAGACAGCCCTGCGCTCCCCTTTCCTCACAAACCCTTTGATCACCAAAGCCATATGACGCAACAGCTGCAATCCATCATCGACACCGCCTGGGACAACCGTGCCAGCCTCTCCCCCGCTGCCGCCCCCAAGGAAGTGACCGAGGCCGTGGACCACGTGATCGAAGCCCTGAACAACGGCCAGCTGCGCGTGGCCACGCGCGAAGGCGTGGGCCAGTGGACCGTGCACCAGTGGATCAAGAAGGCCGTGCTGCTGTCCTTCCGCCTCAAGGACAACGTGCTGATGCAGTCCGGCGACCTGAACTTCTTCGACAAGGTCCCCACCAAGTTCGCCGGCATGACCGAGGCCGAGATCGCCGCCACCGGCGTGCGCGTGGTGCCCCCGGCCGTGGCCCGCCGCGGCAGCTTCGTGGCCAAGGGCGCCATCCTGATGCCTTCCTACGTGAACATCGGCGCCTATGTGGACGAAGGCACCATGGTCGACACCTGGGCCACCGTGGGCTCCTGCGCCCAGGTCGGCAAGAACGTGCACCTGTCCGGCGGCGTGGGCCTGGGCGGCGTGCTGGAGCCGCTGCAGGCCAACCCGACCATCATCGAGGACAACTGCTTCATCGGCGCGCGTTCCGAGATCGTCGAAGGCGTGATCGTGGAAGAGAACTCCGTGATCTCCATGGGCGTGTACATCGGCCAGTCCACCCCCATCTATGACCGTGCGACCGGCGAGACCAGCTATGGCCGCGTGCCTGCCGGCTCGGTGGTGGTGTCGGGCAACCTGCCCAAGGACAACGGCCGCTACAGCATGTACGCCGCCATCATCGTCAAGAAGGTCGATGCCAAGACACGCTCCACCACGAGCCTGAACGACCTGCTGCGCGATTGATCCGCATCCGCACCGCGCCAAAGGCGTGGTTGCGGCGCCAAAACATCCCCTGTTCAGGGGATGGAGCAAGGCATACTCTCGAGGGCGTCCCCGGCCACCAGGCAGCGGACGCCCGTTTCACGTCACAAGAGCGTGCAGACGATCCAAGAACAGCGGCAGTACACGAATTTGGGGGAAAACATGGGCACGATGGAGAGGATTTTGCGCCTGATGGGCGAGAAGCAGGCGTCCGACGTCTACCTGGCGGTCAACGCGCCGGCGCTGATCAAGATCAACGGCGAATGCGTGCCCATCAACAACCAGCTGCTGCCGCCCGACGCGCCGCGCAGCCTGCTGGCCGAGATCGTGCCGGCCGAGCGCCTGCAGGAGCTGGACGAAACGGGCGAGCTCAACATGGGCGTGCCGCTGCGCGGCGTGGGGCGTTTTCGCGTCAGCGCCATGCACCAGCGCGGCAGCTGCGCCGTGGTGATCCGCTTCATCGCCCAGCACATTCCGGCCATGGACACGCTGAACCTGCCGCCCGTGCTGGGCGAGCTGATCATGCAAAAGCGCGGCCTGCTGCTGGTCGTGGGCTCCACGGGCTCGGGCAAGAGCACGACGCTGGCCTCGATGATCGATGCGCGCAACGAAAAGCTCACGGGCCACATCCTCACCATCGAGGACCCCATCGAATACCAGTTCCGCAACAAGCGCTCCATCGTCAACCAGCGCGAAGTGGGCTCGGACACGGCATCGCTGCAGATCGCGCTCAAGAATGCGCTGCGCCAGGCCCCCGACGTGATCCTGATCGGCGAAATCCGCGACCGCGAGACCATGTCCTCGGCCATGGGCTTTGCGCAGTCGGGCCACCTGTGCCTGGCCACGCTGCACGCCAACAACAGCTACCACGCGCTCAACCGCATCCTGTCCTTCTTCCCCGAGGAAATCCGCCCCACCATGCTGGGCGAGCTGTCGGCTGCACTCAAGGGCGTGATCTCCCAGCGCCTGGTGCGCACCGTGGACGGCGGCCGCATGCCGGCCGTCGAGGTCATGCTCAACACCAAGCTGATCGCCGACCTCATCGAGCGCGGCAACTTCTCGGGCGTCAAGGAGGCCATGGAAAAATCCATGGCCGAAGGCTCGCAGACCTTTGAAGAGGCGCTGGCCCAGCTGGTCCGCTCCGGCCGCATCGACCGCGCCGAAGCCCTGGCCTTCGCCGATTCGCCCACCAACCTGATGTGGCGCCTGGAAAACGACGTGGTCAAGGCCAGCCATGCAGCGCCGTCCAGCCAGTTCGCCGAACTGGCCACGCCCGGCGAGGACGACATGCCCTCGTTCACGGAAATCATGCTGGAAGTCAAGCCGAACTGATCGGCCAGCCCCGCAGCGTTCACAATGTCGGAGCACGCTGGCGGCAGCCGGCCCTCCGACTTTTTTGTTTTTTGATTCCACCCACCATGTCCCGCACCCTGCAACTGACCGAGCAGCTGATCAGCCTGCCCTCCGTCACTCCCGAAGACGCCGGCTGCCTTGAACTCCTGGCCGATGCCCTGCAGCCCATGGGCTTTGCCTGCGAGCGCATCGACAGCGGCCCCGACAGCTTTCGCGTGCGCAACCTCTGGGCCCGGCGCTCCGGGACAGGCGCCGACCGGCCCGTGCTGGTCTTTGCCGGTCATACCGACGTGGTGCCCACCGGCCCGCTGGAGCAGTGGAGCAGCCCGCCCTTCGTGCCCACGCACCGCGACGGCAAGCTGTACGGCCGCGGCGCCAGCGACATGAAGACCTCCATCGCCGCCTTCGTCGTGGCACTGGAGGAATTCCTGGCCGAGACACCGGCGCCCTCCTTCGACATTGCCCTGCTGCTGACCAGCGACGAGGAAGGCCCCTCGGTGGACGGCACCAAGGTCGTGGTCGAGCTGCTGCGCGAGCGCGGCGAGCGCCTGGACTGGTGCATCGTCGGCGAGCCCACCTCGGTGGACCGCACGGGCGACATGATCAAGAACGGCCGCCGGGGCACCATGAGCGGGCGCCTCACGGTCAAGGGCATCCAGGGCCACATCGCCTACCCGCAGCTGGCGCGCAACCCCATCCACCAGGCCCTGCCGGCCCTGGCCGAACTGGCCGCCACGCGCTGGGACGAGGGCAATGCCTTCTTCCCGCCCACCAGCTGGCAGATCAGCAACATGCATGGCGGCACGGGCGCATCCAACGTCATTCCCGGCCATGTGACCATCGACTTCAACTTCCGCTTCTGCACCGAGTCCACGGCCGAATCGCTGCAGCAGCGCGTGCACGCCGTGCTGGACCGTCACGGGCTGGAGTACGAGCTGGCCTGGACCATTGGCGGCCAGCCCTTCCTGACCACGCCGGGCACGCTGGTGAACGCCGTGCAGGCGGCCATCCGCGCCGAGACCGGCCTGGAGACCGAGCTGTCCACCACGGGCGGCACCAGCGACGGCCGCTTCATCGCCCAGATCTGCAGCCAGGTCGTGGAAGTGGGCCCACCCAACGCCAGCATCCACAAGATCGACGAGCACATCGTGGTGGCCGACATCGAGCCCATCAAGAACATTTACCGCCGCACGCTCCAGGAGCTGCAGCGACAGCAGGCCGTCTGAACGCGACCAAGGAGCCGACGATGACATCCGCCCCCACCCCTGCCAATATTCCCGCCATCTCGGGCAGCACCATCGCCGACCTCGTGGCCTCCGGGGCCGCAGCGCTCACGGCGGCCGGCGTGGCCTTTGGCCACGGCACGGCCACGGCCGAAGACGAAGCGGCCTGGCTCACGCTGTGGAAGCTGGGCCTGCCGCTGGACAGCGAACTGGCGCCTGGCGCGCCCGAATCCCTGGCCGACCAGGCGGTCAGCGCCCAGCAGCAGGCCGAAGTGGCCGAGCTGTTCGCAGAGCGCATCCGAACGCGCAAGCCCGCCGCCTACCTCACGCGCGAGGCCTGGCTGCAGGGCGTGCCCTTCTACGTGGACGAGCGCGCCATCGTGCCGCGCAGCTTCATTGCCGAGCTGCTGGCCGACGGCAGCATCGACGGTTGGCTGTCCGACCGCACGCGCCGCGTGCTGGACCTGTGCACCGGCAACGGCAGCCTGGCCTGCCTGGCGGCCATGGCCTGGCCCGAGGTCGAGGTCACGGGCGCCGACATCTCGGCCGACGCGCTGGCCGTGGCGCGCATCAACGTGGACCGCCATGAACTCGCCGAGCGCGTGCAATTGCTGGAGAGCGACGGACTGGCCGCCCTGCCCGGCCCCTGGGACCTGGTGCTGTGCAACCCGCCCTATGTGAATGCCGACAGCATGTCGCGCCTGCCCGCCGAATACCAGGCCGAGCCCGAACTGGCGCTGGCCGGCGGCGCCGACGGCATGGACTTCATCCGCCGCCTGCTGCTGGACCTGCCGTCGCGTCTGGCCAAGGAAGGCGTGGTCGTGCTGGAAATCGGCAATGAAAAGGACTTCTTCGAAGCCGCCTTCCCCGACCTGCCCGTTTTCTGGCTGGACACCAGCTCGGGCGACGAGCAGGTGCTGCTGATCACCCAGGAGGCACTGCGCGCCTGGACCGAAGGCGACATCGAGGCCCTGCGCCCCACCTACCGCCCCCTGGGCTGAGATGGACCTGCGGGCGCTGCGCTACTTCATCGCGGTGCTGGAGGCGGGCAGCCTCTCGCGCGCCGCGCACTCGCTGTACGTGGCCCAGCCCGCGCTCACGGCGCAGATCAAGAAGCTGGAAGGCGAGCTGGGCGCCCAGTTGCTGGAGCGCAGCCACGCCGGCGTGACCCCCACGCCGGCCGGCGCCCAGCTGTACGAGGACGCACGCCGCCTGCTGTCCGACGCCGATGCCATGCGCGAGCGCATACAGCGCCTGCCGCAGGGCCCCGAAGGCTCGGTCACCATCGCCCTGCCCTTTTTGCTGACCAGCCTGCTGGCCGGCCCCGTGATCGCCAGCCTGCGCAACAGCCACCCGCGCATACGCATCTTTGTGCTCGACGACCTCAGCCTCATGGTGCAAAAGGCCATGCTGGACCGGCGCGCAGACCTGGCCATCCTCGTGGACACGGCCAGCCTGCACGACATGCAGGTGCAGCCCATGGCCGAGGAATCCATCTGCGTCTGCGGCCAGGATGTCGATGGCAGCGTGGCCCCGCTGCTGCGCCCCGCGCCGGACGGCGGCCTGCCGCACATGGACTTTGCCCACGCCTGCCAACTGCCGCTGGTGCTGCAGTCGCGGCGCTTTTCCATCCGCCAGACCGTGGAGGCCGCGGCCGACGCACGGGACCTGCGGCTGAACATCGTCCACGAACACGATTCAGCGCGCGTCATCCGCTCGCTCTACCACTGCGGCGCGGGCTTCACCTTCACGCCCGCCTGCTCGCTGAGCGATGCGCCCGCCTGGCTGCGCGAGGAAGCCAAGGCTGCGCCCACGGCCATCCAGCACGGCTGGATCGTGGCCCAGGTCACGGCGCCCGAACTGCTGCGCCGCTACTTCCTGGCCGTGCAGGCCAACCGCAGCAGCGACCCGGCGCTGCAGGTGGTCCAGCAGGCGCTGATGGCACAGGCCCGGCAACTCATAACGGCCGGCATCTGGCAGGCACGCTGGCAGCAGGCATGACGGCATGACCGCAGGGGTCTGGGCACGGGGTCATCAGCAAATACCGCAAGGGTTGATCTGGACATCAATTTTTCTGATGCGCCTGAATCACTAAACGGTATTTCCCCGCTCCAGGCCTCTTCTGGAACAGTGCATGGCACGCCGCGCAAAACGCGCGGCTTCAGCCAAGGAATGCCATGCACGAGACATCCCGGCCCACCGCAGGCCACACCCATTCCCACTCCCTTCCCATCCCCAATGTCGGCGAACTGGTCGCGCGCAGTTGCAAGGCCCACGGCGCGCAGCCGGCCGTGACCAGCGCCGCGCGCAGCATCAGCTATGCCGAGCTGGAACAGCGCTCCAACCGGCTGGCCAATGCGCTGGCGGCGCTGGGCCTGTCCCGTGGCGACCGCGTGGGCATCTACCTGCCCAACTGCGTGGAAATCGTGGAGATCGAGATCGCCTGCTACAAGGCCGGGCTCATCAAGGCGCCCTTCAACGCACGCCTTTCGCCGCGCGAAGTGGGCGATATCGCGGCCAACAGCGATGCCGCCGTCATCGTGACCACCGCAGCGCGCGCCGAGGCCTTCAAGCCGCACCTGCAGTCCGCCGACGTGCGCCTGCTGCTGCTGGACGGCCCCGCCGGCGAAAGCTACGAGGCCCTGCTCGCCCGCGCCAGCGACCGCTTCCAGCCCGTGGCCGTGCACGAGCACGAGGTGGCCGTGCTGCACTACACCTCAGGCTCATCGGGCGTGCTCAAGGCCGCCATGCAGACCTTCGGCAACCGCCTGGCCCAGCTGCGCAAATTCCTGATGCGCGGCGAGGGCATGCAGGCCGGCCACGTGCTGGGACTGGTCGGTCCGGTCACGCACGCCTCGGGCATGCAGATGGTGCCGGCGCTGTGCACGGGCGCCACCATCCACCTGTTCTCGGGCTTCGAGCCTGGCGCCTTCATGGCCGAGATGCAGGCGCGGCGCGTGACCCATACCTTCATGGTGCCCACCATGATCAACATGCTGCTGGCCGAGATCGGCGGCCGCTACCGCCCCCTGCCCGACCTGCTGCGCCTGGGCTACGGCGCAGCGCCCATGGCGCCGGCACGCATCCTGCAGGCCATGGACGTGTTCGGCCCCATCCTGTCCCAGGGCTACGGCGCGGGCGAGACCACCTCCGGCGTCTGCGGCCTGACGGTGCAGGACCACCTGCAGGCGCGTGCATCGCGCCCCGAGCGGCTGGCTTCCTGCGGACGGCCCTTCCTGGAATCCCTGGTCGAGGTGCTGGACGACGAGGGCCGCCCGGTGTCCGAGGGCGAGATCGGCGAAATCGTGGTCAGCGGCGCCGATGTCTTTGCAGGCTACTGGCGCGCGCCCGAGCTGACAGCCGAGGTGCTCAGGAACGGCCGCTACCACACGGGCGATCTGGCCCGCATGGACGAGCAGGGCTTTGTCTACATCGTGGACCGCAAGAAGGACATGGTCATCAGCGGCGGCTTCAACGTCTATCCGTCCGAGGTGGAGTCCGTGCTCTACGAACATGCCTCGGTGGCCGATGCCTGCGTGTTCGCCATTCCCGACGACAAATGGGGCGAGGCTGTGGCCGCCCACATCGTGCTCAAGCCCGGCCTGGCCGGCGACAGCGCCGCGCTGGACCGCTTTTGCGCGGAGCGCCTGGGCGGCTTCAAGCGCCCGCGCCACATCGAATTCGTGCAGCAGCTGCCCAAGAACCCCAACGGCAAGGTCATGCGCCGCGCCGTGCAGGCGCCCTACTGGGCCAACCACGCCCGCAAGGTGAACTGAGATGAACGCCAAAGACACTCTCCCCGCCGCCAACGCTGCCCTGCTGGAAATGCCTTTTGAAGGCTCCGAGCGCGCAGCCGGCCTGATCGACGCGCTCAACGCCTTCATCTACGGCGAACTGGCCGACCTCGCCCGCGCGCATGGCGTGGACCATGAAAACAGCGCCTCCACCGAGTTGCTGCGCCAGGTCTGGAAGCTGTCGCATGCGCGCGGCTTCTACGGCATGACCCTGCCCGAGGCCATGGGCGGCGCCGGCCTGTCCGTGCTCGACCAGGTGCTGGTCAAGGAGGCCATCTACGCCACGGGCTCGCCCTTCGCTCCCCATGTGCTGGGCGAACTCAGCGGCCCGCCGCGCATAGGCGCGCTGATCCGCAAGGCCACGCCGCGGCAGATGGAGCAGTTCATCCTGCCCGTGGCGCGCGCCGAGAAATCCATTTGCTTTGCGCTGACCGAGGCGGCGGCCGGCTCGGACGCGGGCGCGCTGGAGACGCGCGCCGTGCTCGAAGGCGACCACTACGTGCTCCACGGCCGCAAGCGCTTCATCTCGGGCTCGCCGTTCGCCGACTTGGCTGTGCTCATGGCCTCGACCGCGCCCGAGGGCAGCCCGCAGCGCGAGATCAGCGCCTTCTTCGTGGACCTGCATGCACCGGGCGTGCAGGTGGTCAGCGGCTACAAGACCATGGCCGGTCAATCGAGCACGGGCGACATCGTGCTCGACGGCTGCCGCGTGCCCGCTGCCCAGTTGATCGGCGAGCCGGGCCGGGGCCTGGCCCTGGCGCTGGGCCGCATCACCGTCAACCGCCTGCTGCACTGCCCGGCCATGCTGGGCCTGGCCCAGGTGGCGCTGCGCGATGCGCGCGACTATGCGCTGGGGCGCCAGCAATTCGGCCGCAGCATCGCCCAGTTCCAATCCATACAGCACATGCTGGCCGACATGGCCACCGAATGGATAGCGGCGCGCGCACTGATGGTGCAGACGGCCCGCGCCATCGACGCCGGCATCGATGCGCGCGCCCAGGCCTCGATGAGCAAGCTGTTCTGCTCGGAGACGGCGTTCCGCATCGCAGACCGCGCCGTGCAGATCCATGGCGGCGAAGGCATCGTCCAGGGCCGGCGCGTGGAATTCCTGTTCCGCATGCTGCGCATGTACCGCGTGCTCACGGGCACCAGCGAGATACAGCGCAACACCATCGCCAAGGAACTGCTGGAGCGGGCCGGCGCCTGAGGCTGGCCGGCATGAAAGCGAAAAGACAAGGAGACAACGCCATGCAAGACAATCCATCCCAAAGGCCGGACCGACGCCGATTCCTGCGCGCTGCGGGCGCCGCATCGCTTGCCGCAGGCCTGCCCTGGGCCACCACAGCCGCCACAGCCACCACACACGACAGCGCCTGGCCCACGCGCCCCATCAAATGGGTGGTGCCCTACCTGGCCGGCACCAGCCCCGACACGGCCGCGCGCATCGTGGCCGAGGCGCTGTCCGCCCAGCTGGGCCAGCCCGTGGTGATAGACAACCGCGCAGGCGCGGGCGGCAACATCGGCGCACGCCAGGTGGCCAAGGCTCCGGCAGACGGCTACACCCTGCTGTACTCGGGCTCGCCCATGGCCGCCGCCATGCGCATGTACAAAAGCCCGGGCTACGACGTGTTCAAGGACTTCCGCCATGTGCTGGGCATGTCGCGCTCGGACATCCTGGTCGTCGTGCATGCCGACTCGGGCATGCGCACATTGGACGACCTGGCCGCTCGCGCAAAGGCCAAACCCGGCGCGCTGGACTATGCCTCGGGCGGCGTGGGCACGCCATCGCACCTGGGCGTGGAGATGCTGGCCTCCAGCATGGGCCTGCAGGTCAACCATGTGCCCTACAAGGGCGCGTCCGAGCTGGTCAATGCCGTGCTGGGCCAGCAGGTGGCCTTCGGCGCCCCGCTGTTTTCCGTGGCCTATCCCCAGGTGCTGGCCGGCAAGCTGGTGCCGCTGGCCATTGCCGGGCCGCAGCGCAACGCCAAGCTGCCCCAGGTGCAGACCCTGGCCGAGCTGGGTGTGCCCAACGTCAACCTCACGTCCTGGGGCGGCGTGTCCGTGCCGGCCGCCACGCCCGAGCCCATCGTCCAGCGGCTGCGCACGGCGCTGGAGGAGGTGCTCAGGCAGCCCAGGGTCATCGCCTTGCTGGAGCAGGAAGGCGGCAAGGTCGCCATCACCAGCGCCGACGCCTATGCCAAGGGCTTCGAGCGCGAGATCCAGTTCACCCAGTCCATGATGCAGCGCGTGGGCATACAGCCGATCTAGGGCCTGGTACCAGGGCTTTGCACCGTGGCCGGGCACGGGCATGGCGGGCGGCAATCCTGCCCTGGCGCAATCGCTGGGATAATCCTGCCCATTCATGATCAGCCTTCGCAACATTACCCTGCGCCGCGGCACCCGCGTGCTGCTGGACAGCACCTCAGTCTCCATCAACCCCGGTGAAAAAGTCGGCCTTGTCGGACGCAATGGCGCCGGCAAGTCCAGCCTGTTCGCCCTGCTCAACGGCAGCCTGGCCGAGGACGGTGGAGAGTTCTCCATCCCTTCGCAATGGCGCCTGGGCCAGGTCGCGCAGAACATGCCCGAGACCTCGGAGACGGCCACCCAGTTCGTGCTGGACGGCGACACCCGCCTGAGCGAGCTCAACGCCCAGCTCGCGGCCGCCGAGGCCAGCGAGGACGGCATGGCAATCGCCCATGCCCACGTGGACCTGGCCGACGCCGGCGCGCACGACGCCGTGCCGCGCGCACAGGCCCTGATCCTGGGTCTGGGCTTCAAGGTCTCCGAGCTGGAGCACCCCGTCAACAGCTTCTCCGGCGGCTGGCGCATGCGCCTGCAGCTGGCGCGCGCGCTGATGTGCCCCTCCGATCTGCTGCTGCTGGACGAGCCCACCAACCACTTGGACCTGGACGCCCTGGTCTGGCTGGAAGCCTGGCTCAAGCGCTACCCCGGCACCCTGGTCGTGATCAGCCACGACCGCGAATTCCTGGACGCCATCACCAACACCACGCTGCACATCGAAAACGCGCAGGTCACGCGCTATGGCGGCAACTACAGCAAGTTCGAGGAACTGCGCGCCCAGCAGATCCTGCTGCAGCAGGCCTCGTTCGAGCGCCAGCAGGACAAGATCGCCCACCTGCAGAAGTTCATCGACCGCTTCAAGGCCAAGGCCTCCAAGGCCAAGCAGGCGCAAAGCCGCGTCAAGCAGATCGAGCGCATGGAAAAGGTCGCACCCATGCTGGCCAGCGCCGATTTCACCTTCGAGTTCAAGCCGCCGGCCAACCTGCCCAACCCCATGCTGGCGATCACGGACGCCGCATTCGGCTACCTGGACGACGAAGGCCAGGCAACCACCATCCTGCGCGGCGTCAACCGCTCGGTGCTGGCGGGCCAGCGCATCGGCATCCTGGGTGCCAACGGCCAGGGCAAGTCCACCCTGGTCAAGACCATTGCGCGCGAGATGAAGGCACTGGCCGGCACCGTGACCGAAGGCAAGGGCCTGAACATCGGCTACTTCGCCCAGCAGGAACTGGACGTGCTGCGCCCCGGCGAGAACCCGATGGAGCACATGATCCGCCTGGCACGGGACACCGGCGCCACCGGCCCGCAGGCCCGCGAGCAGGACCTGCGCAGCTACCTGGGCACGTTCAATTTCAGCGGCGACATGGTCAAGCAGGCCGTGGGCAGCATGAGCGGCGGCGAAAAGGCCCGCCTGGTGCTGGCCATGATCGTCTGGCAGCGCCCCAACCTGCTGCTGCTGGACGAGCCCACCAACCACCTGGACCTGGCCACGCGCGAGGCCCTGGCCATGGCCATCAACGACTTCGACGGCACCGTCATGCTGGTCAGCCACGACCGCGCGCTGCTGCGCTCGGTCTGCGAGGACTTCTGGCTGGTCGGCCGTGGCGTGGTCGGCCCCTTCGACGGCGACCTGGACGACTACCAGCGCTACCTGCTGGAAGAATCCCGCCGCCTGCGCGAAGAGGCCCGCAAGGCCGAACAGGCGGCTGCGGCCACCAGCAAGGCGGCAGCGCAGGTGGAGCCCGCAGCAGCTGCAGCACCTGCAGTGCAGGCCCCCGTTGCTGCGGCGCTGGCCCCGGCTCCCGCTGCCCCGCCCACGCCGCCGGCCGCCAGTGCCGGAGACCAGCGCGAGCAACGGCGCCTGGCGGCCCTGGCCCGCCAGCAGATGGCCGAAAAGACCCGCCCGTTCAAGAAGGAACTGGAACAGCTGGACAAGCGCCTGCCCCAGCTGCAGGCCGAGCGCACGCGGCTCGAGGGCCTGCTGAGCCAGCCCATCTCGCCCGCCGACATGGCCGAGACGGGCCGCAGCCTCAAGGCCTGCAACGACGAGATCGACAGCCTGGAAGAGCGCTGGCTGGAACTGAGCGAGCAGATCGAGCAGCTGTCGGCCGCGATTTCCGACTGATTCCAGTCGTTCTCGAAAATCAGGCGGTCCAATAGGACCGCCTGCCACAAGCGTCGTCCCGCGTGAAGACGGCGCTCCACTTCTGCCCAGCCGAAGTGCGCCCCTGAGGCCCTGCCCTCCCCCCCACTCCCCTCACGCCCCCGCACTCCCCCGCAGCCAGCGGAACGCATGGATCGTTCGGTTCAGGGTTTCTCCTGAATGAAAGATTTCATTCTTAAAAAATAATGAATGAAAGAGACCATTCACTTTCATTCATTCATGGAACTCCACCCCCACCCCGCCGTACAGGAACTGCTGCGCGCCAGCGTCGATGGCTCGCCGGCCGTCGCCCGGGTCGGCCGCTGGATGGCCGCGCATCCGGTGCTGGCCGTCACGTTGAGCGCCGAGGAAGTGGCCAATGCCTGCGGTGGCTCCCTGGCTGCCGTCAACCGCTTCGCCAAGCACGCCGGCTACGAAGGCTTTGCCGATTTGCGCCTGCACCTGGGCCGCCAGCTGCAACAGGCCCTGGAGCCCGTGAACAAGCTGCGCGCGGCGCATGGGCCCGAGGCCGCCACGGCTGGTGCCGTGGGCGAGCAGGCTTTCGGGCACACGCAGCGCAACCTGCAGGCGGCTGCGCAGGCCTGCGATCCCGGCCTGCTCGACCAACTGGCCCAGCGCATCTGCCGCGCACGCCGTGTGCTCTTCATGGGGTTCGGCAGCTCCCACCATGTGGCGGCCTTTGGCGCCGACGTGCTGCAACCCTATCTGCCGCAGGTGGTGGAAGTGACCTCCGCAGGCGGATCGGAACAGGCGGTACGCCGCATGACAGGGCTGACGGAGCAGGACGTGCTGATCGCCATTTCCCTGCCGCGCTACTCGCGCGAAGCCGTCGCGCTGACGGGGCACGCACGCCAGCGGGGCGCCCTGACCATCGCCATCACCGACGAGGCCACGAGTCCGCTAGCCCGCGAGGCCGACTACACGCTGCTGGCGCCCGCCTCGCATCCCCTGCTGCCTTCATCGCCAATGGCGGCCATGGCCATGGTCGAGGCACTGGCCACCCAGGTCATCCGCGCCACGCCCCAGGCCGTGCGCAGTCTGGTCGAACTGTCCGAGTCGGTGCTTCCCTACCTGACTCCGGACGCCGATACCGCTTCGCCGGCGGCAGGCAAGCCGCAACCCCAGGCCCCTCATCCCGCTGGAAAGGATTCACCATGAACGCCCCTGCCCGTCTGCGCTTTGCGCTTGCATCGATGGCCGCCCTCTTCACACTCGCTGCCGCGCCGGCCCACGCTGGCAAGACGCTGGACGGCATCAAGCAGCGCGGCGCCGTGGCCTGCGGCGTGCACACGGGGCGCGCAGGCTTTGCGCTCGCCGACGGCAGCGGCAACTGGTCCGGGCTGGACGTGGATCTGTGCCGTGCCGTGGCTGCAGCCACCCTGGGTGACGCCAGCAAGGTCAAGTTCATTCCCACCAGCGGCCAGACACGCATCACGGCGCTGCAGTCCGGCGAGATCGATCTGCTGGCACGCAACACCACCTGGACCTTCACACGCGACAACGGCCTGGGCCTGATGTGGGCGGGCATCAATTTCCACGACGGCCAGGGCTTCATGGCCAGGAAGAAGCCCGGCCTGAACAGCGTCAAGCAGCTCTCTGGCGCCACCATCTGCGTGATCAGCGGATCCACCACGGAAAAGACCCTGTCGGAGTACTTTCGCGCCCACAAGCTCAACTACAAGGCGGTGGTATTCGACAACCCCGAAGCCGCCCTGCAGGCCTTCAGCAGCGGACGCTGCCAGGCCTATACAGGCGACCTCGGCGCCCTGGCCGTGCTGCGCGGCAAGGAGCTGGCCAACCCCGACGACTACGTGATCCTGCCCGAAGTCATCTCCAAGGAGCCGGCCGGCCCGGCCGTGCGCCGCGGTGACGACGAATGGTTCGCCGTCGTGCGCTGGATACTCAACGCAATGATCGAGGCCGAGGAACTGGGCATCACCCAGGCCAATGCCGACGAGCTCAAGACCCGCTCCGACAGCATCCAGGTCAAGCGTTTCCTGGGCCAGAGCGACGACCTGGGCAAGCAGCTGGGGCTGGACAAGGAATGGGCGCTGCGCATTGTCAAGGCCGTGGGCAACTATGGCGAGAGCTATGAGCGCAACCTGGGCGCCAGGTCGGGCCTGAACGTGCCGCGCGGCAAGAACGCGCTGTTCACCAAGGGCGGCCTGATGATGTCGCCGCCGATGAACTGACGCGCCGAGGGCACCCTGCCATGAACGCCGTGAATGCTGTGAAAGCCGTGAATGCCATCGACGCCGGGGCACGGCAGCCACCGGCCCCCACCCGGCCACGCTGGGGCCGGCTGGCCTTGCAGCTCGCCATCGGCTGGCTGCTGATATTGCTGCTGGGCTGGCTGGCGCACAACGCCAGCCGCAACATGGCCGCGCGCGGCATTGCCGGGGGCTTCGGCTTTCTGGAGCAGACGGCCGGCTTTTCCATCTCCGAAGGGCTGCTGCCCTACGAGCCCGGCGACAGCTACCTGCGTGCGGTCGCAGCCGGCGTGGCCAACACGGTTCGCGCCGCCGTGCCCGCGCTCGTGCTGGCCACCGTGCTGGGCCTGCTGCTGGGCGTGGCCGCCGTGGCAAGGCATCCGCTGCTGCGCGGCGCCGTGCGCCTCTATGTCGATGTGGCGCGCAACATCCCGTTGCTGGTGCAGGTGCTGCTGTGGTATTTCGCGCTGACTTCGCTGCTGCCCGATGTGGACCACCCTCTGGCCATCGGCCCCCTGGGCTTTCTGAGCAAGGCGGGGCTGGCCCTGCCCGGCCCGGTGTACGACAGCGCGGCGGGCTGGCACTGGAGCTCGCCGCAGCCGGGCATGTTCGGCATCGACGGAGGACTGGCGCTGACGCCGGAATTCCTGGCCCTGGTAGGAGCCCTCGGCCTGTATGCCGCCGCCTATTGCGCGGAAATCGTGCGCGCCGGTCTGCAGGCCGTGCCGCGCGGGCAATGGAATGCCGCCTCGGCCCTGGGCATGCGCCGCGGCCAGCAGTTGCGCCTGGTCGTGCTGCCGCAGGCCCTGCGGGTGATCATTCCCCCCTATACCAACCTGGCGCTCAGCACCATCAAGAACTCCTCGCTGGCCGTGGCCATCGGCTACCCCGACGTGGTGATGGTCGCCAACACCGCCATGAGCCAGACCGGCCAGGCCATCGAGTGCGTGACCATCATCGCGGTGGTCTACCTGGCCATCAACCTGCTGACCTCGCTGGCATTGAATGCCTTCAACCAGCGCAGTGCCTTCATCACACGCTAGCCGGGAAAGACCTGCCCATGAGTGCCGTACTCCGCGCACCGGCCCTGCCGGTGGCCCCGCCCCGGGTTCCGCTGGCGCAGCGCCTGCGCGCCAGCCTGTTTCCGGATGCGCTCTCCGGGCTCATCACCGCCACGCTGCTGCTGGCCGCGCTGTGGGCGGGCTGGAAGCTGCTGGCCTGGGGCCTGCTCGACGCCGAAACCGCAGCCAACCCCGACACATGCCGCGCTGCGGCCGGCGCCTGCTGGGGCGTGGTGCGCGACAAGTACCGTCTGGTGTTCCTGGGGCGCTACCCCATGGCCGAACAGTGGCGCCCCGTCACCGCCAGCCTGCTGCTGCTGGGCAGCGTGGGGGTGGCGGCACTGCCGCGCTTCTTCGGCCGCGCCGGCATGGCAATGTTGCTGGCCGGGTTGACCGGCTTTGGCGTGCTGATGGCGGGCGGTGTGGCTGGCCTGGCACCCGTGCCCAGCGATCTGTGGGGCGGCCTGCCGCTGACCCTGTTCCTTGCCGTGATCGCCTGCCTGGCCGGCGTTCCGCTGGGCATTCTGCTGGCGCTGGGCCGGCGCTCCAGCCTGCCCTTGATCCGCATCCTGTGCACGGGCTTCATCGAGGCCGTGCGCGGCGTGCCCCTGATCACGCTGCTGTTCTTCGGGGCCTTCGTGCTGCCCATGCTGGTGCCCGCGCAGTGGCGGGTGGACCCCATGGTCCGCATCGCCGTCTGCCTGGCGGCCTTCAGCGCCGCCTATCTTGCCGAGGTGTTTCGCGGCGGGCTGCAGGCCGTGCCTCAGGGCCAGGTCATGGCGGCCCAGGCTATGGGCTTCACCAGGGTGCAGGTGTTGCGCCACGTGGTCCTGCCGCAGGCGCTGCGCGTGACCATCGCGCCCACGGTGAGCAACTTCATCGGCGCGGTGAAGGACACCTCCCTGGTGGCGATCGTGAACATCTACGACATCACCGGCTCCCTGAAGATGGCCATGAGCGACCCCCACTGGATTGCGTACTTCGTGGAGATGTACATGGTGGTCTGCGCCGTCTACCTGCTCATCGGCCTGGGCATCGCCCGCTATGGCCGCTTCCTGGAATCGCGCTACGCACTCCAATGAACATGTCGCAGAACTCCCGAAAATTTTCCATTGCCGTGCACGGCGGTGCAGGCACCGTCATCCAGGGCCAGGCCGACGAGGCCCCCTACCACACCGCGCTGGCCCAGGCGCTGGAGGCGGGCGCCGCCCTGCTGCGGCGCGGCGCCAGCGCGCTGGACGCCGTCCAGGCCGCGTGCCAGTCCCTGGAAGACTGCCCGCTGTTCAATGCCGGGCGCGGCTCCGTGTACACGCGCGACGCGCGCCACGAGATGGATGCCGGCCTGATGGACGGCAGCAACCTGCGGGCCGGCGCAGTCGCCTCCGTCAGCCAGGTGCGCAATCCGATTGCGCTGGCACGGCATGTTCTTGACGACGGCCAGTGCGTGCTCCTGGTCGGCGAAGGGGCGCAGCGGTTTGCCGATGAACGTGGGCTGGCGCGGATGGATGCAGGCTACTTCGACTCTGCCGAGCGCCTGGCACAGCTGCGCCGGGTGCAGGCGCAATCCGGCCAGACCGCGCTGCTGGACCACGACGCCAGCGGACTGGCGGCGCACCCTGCTCCGCTGAACGAGAACGGCAAGATGGGCACGGTCGGCGCCGTGGCGCGCGATGTGCATGGCAACCTGGCCGCCGCGGCATCCACCGGCGGGCTGACCAACAAGCGCCCCGGGCGCGTGGGCGACACGCCCGTGGTGGGCGCAGGTTTCTACGCCGACAACACCACCTGCGCCGTGGCGGCCACCGGAACCGGCGAGCATTTCCTGCGCGCAGCCATCGCGCACGACATCCATGCGCGCATGCGCTACCTGGGGCAAAGCCTGGAACTCGCAGCCGACGCCGCAGTGCGGGGCACACTGACACACATCGGTGGCCAGGGCGGCGTGGTAACCGTGGACAGCCACGGACGCGTGCACTGCCCCTTCAACAGCGCCGGCATGTACCGCGGCTACATCGTGGACGACGCGCCTGCCGTGACCCTGATTTTTGCCTGATGGACGTTTTCGCCCCGGGTTGACCTGTGCCCACGCACTGCGGGCAACGAGGCGTAACAGCATCGGCATTGGCCCGCCGTGCCCGTAAGCCTCTGTCAGGAAACGGGTTTTTCCTCAACGCGCCAGAAATCTGTCTTCAAACTGACAGATCACCACCTCCAGGCTTGCAATTGCTTGCGTCCTGGGGCAATCCCTGAGTCAACCTGCAGCCACTTGCCCGCGTTGAACACGCAACAAAGGAGTGATTGCACATGACCGACATCTTTTTCCACACCGCCCTGCAGACCCGCTTTGCAGCCGCTGCGCTGGCCCAAGCTGTCTGGCCATGGGATGACCGTGACCGCAAGCGCGGCCCCCGCAACGCCTGAAAACCGGGTCACAAAAAAGTTTCGACTTCCTTCGAAAATTTTTTAAAAACCTGTCAACCAGCTGAATCTGGCCCGCGTTAAGAGAGCAATACAGGAGAAAGTTTCCATGCAAACGACTGCCATCATGTCCATCTGGCCCGAAGACGAACGCGATCGCAAGCGCTGAGGCGCTGGCTGGCGCACACGGTGCCCCAGTCTCTGACACCACCGGTCTGACGGCCTTCCGTGCAGACCCCCTCTTCCACAGAACCCGCTTCAGCGGGTTTTGTCATTTCTGGGACATTTGCCGCGGGACTGCCCAACAAAAAAGGAGCCCGAAGGCTCCTTTGCAGCGCGAACCCTTGCAGGTTCAATGCATGTGCAGGCCACCGTTGACCGAAAAATCGGCGCCGGTGGAATAGCCGCCTTCCTCCGAAGCCAGCCAGGCGATGATCGATGCGATCTCGCTGGGCTCGCCCAGGCGTTTGACGGGGATGGTGCCCACGATCTTCTCCAGCACGTCGGGACGGATGGCCTTGACCATGTCGGTGCCGATGTAGCCGGGGCTCACGGTGTTCACGGTCACGCCCTTGGTGGCCATCTCCTGCGCCAGCGCCATGGTGAAGCCGTGCATGCCCGCCTTGGCCGCCGAGTAATTGGTCTGCCCGGCCTGGCCCTTGGCGCCATTGACCGAGCTGATGTTGATGATGCGGCCCCAGCCCTTTTCCACCATGTCGCCCACGACCTGCTTGGTCACGTTGAACATGGAGTTGAGGTTGGTCTCGATGACGGCCTGCCAGTCTTCCGGCGTCATCTTGATGAACATGCGGTCACGCGTGATGCCGGCATTGTTGACCAGCACATCGATGCTGCCGTGCTCGGCCTTGGTCTTGCTGAAGGCCTCGACGGTGGAAGCCCAGTCGCCCACATTGCCGACCGATGCATGGAAGTTGTATCCCAGCGCCTTTTGCTCGTCCAGCCACTTCTGGAAGTCGCGCGACGGACCGCAACCTGCGATGACCTTGAAGCCTTCCTTGTGCAGACGCTGGCAGATAGCCGTTCCGATGCCTCCCATTCCCCCTGTGACATACGCTACTTTTTGAGCCATTCTTCTCTCCTGTCAATCAATGGTTGCTTCAGATCAATCTATCCACGACAACCGGGGCATTGACTCCGGTTATCACCAAGGGTGCCTGAACCTCTGGGTCCGGCACCCCCGTATGGCTAGTATGCAGCGCGTGCGCTGCGCCTCTCTTCGGGCAGGCCCTAGGCAGGCCTAGGATCTACCCTGAAAGCTTGCTAACGTTTTCCCTGAGCCTTTCAGACGCGCTCCACCGCCATGGCCACGCCCATGCCGCCGCCGATGCACAGGCCGGCCAGGCCCTTCTTGGCGCCGCTGCGCTGCATCTCGTGCAGCAGGGTGACCAGGATGCGGGCGCCCGATGCGCCGATGGGGTGGCCGATGGCAATGGCGCCGCCGTTGACGTTGACCTTGGCCGGGTCGATGCCCAGCTCCTGGTTCACCGCACAGGCCTGGGCCGCGAAGGCTTCGTTCAGCTCGAACAGGTCCACGTCCTGCGCGGTCCAGCCCGCACGCTCCAGCGCCTTGCGCGAGGCGAACACCGGGCCCAGGCCCATGGTGGCGGGGTCCAGGCCGCTGGTGGCGTAGGAGACGATGCGTGCCAGCGGCTTCAGGCCCAGGGCCTTGGCCTTGGAGGCGCTCATCACCACCACGGCGGCCGCGCCGTCGTTCAGGCCCGAGGCGTTGCCGGCCGTCACCGAGCCGGCCTTGTCGAAGGCCGGGCGCAGGCCTGCCAGGGCGTCGGCATTGGTCTTGCGGTTGATGTACTCATCGGCCGCGAACACCACGGGATCGCCCTTGCGCTGGGGAATGCTGACGGGAACGATTTCGTCCACGAACTTGCCTGCGTCCTGTGCGGCCGTGGCCTTTTGCTGGCTGGCCAGGGCCAGGGCATCCTGCTGCTCGCGGCTGACGCTCTTTTCCTTGGCCACGTTCTCGGCCGTGATGCCCATGTGGTACTGGTTGTAGACGTCCCACAGGCCGTCCACGATCATGGTGTCGGCCATCTTCCAGTCGCCCATGCGCTGGCCGTCGCGCGAGCCTGGCAGCACGTGGGGCGACAGGCTCATGTTCTCCTGGCCGCCGGCCACGACGATCTCGCTGTCGCCCGTGGCCACGGCCTGGGCTGCCAGCATCACGGCCTTCAGGCCCGAGCCGCAGACGGCGTTGATGGTGAGGGCCGGGGTTTCCTTGGCAACGCCGGCCTTCATCATGGCCTGGCGTGCGGGGTTCTGGCCTGCGCCAGCGGCCAGCACCTGGCCCATGATGACTTCACCGACCTGGTCGGTGCCGACCTTGGCGCGGTTCAGTGCCTCGCGGATCACGATGGAGCCCAGTTCGGTGGCGGGGATCTTTGCAAGGGTGCCGCCAAACTTGCCAACGGCAGTACGGACAGCGGAAACGATGACGATGTCTTCCATGATGACGGACCTTTCTTTGGACTCTTGAAGGGATGCCCGGGCGCACATTGCCGCACTCGCGGCAGCGGCACCCTGCATTCAAGCCGCAGCGTTATTGCACTGCAGCATCGAAACGATTGTGCCTCAGGCCTTGACCAGTACGTAGCGGCCCGGGGCCGGCTCGATGGCCGTGTATTCCCTGCCTTTGCCGTACTGCTTGGGCGCTGCGACCAGCTTGCCGCCGTGCTCGGCCAGCCAGGGGCTCCAGTCGGCCCACCAGCTGCCCGGGTACTCGTCGGCACCGGCCTGCCATTCCTTGAGCGTGGGCGGCAACTGGCCGTCCTCGCGCAGCCAGTAGCTGCGCTTTTTCTTGGCAGGCGGATTGATCACGCCTGCGATGTGGCCCGATGCGCCCATCACAAAACGCTTGTCGCCGCCCAGCACCTGGGTGGACGCATAGGAGCCGCCCACGGGCACGATGTGGTCCTCGCGCGAGCCATAGATATAGGCCGGCAGGCGCAGCTGGTGCATGTCGATGCGCTCGCCGCAGACGGTCAGCGCGCCGGGCTGGGCCAGCTTGTTTTCCAGGTAGAGGTTGCGCAGGTACCAGGCGTAGTAGGGGCCGGGCAGGTTGGTGGAGTCGCTGTTCCAGTACAGCAGGTCGAACGGCGGGGGCGTCTCGCCCTTGAGGTAGTTGCCCACCACGTAGTTCCAGACCAGGTCGTTGGGCCGCAGAAAGCTGAAGGTGGACGCCAGGTCCTGGCCCTTCATGAGACCGCCTTCGCCCATCTGCATCTCACGGAAGCGCACCACGGATTCGTCGATGAAGACATCGAGGATGCCGGTGTCGCTGAAGTCGATGAAGGTGGTCAGCAGCGTGACGCTGGCCACGGGAAACGGCACGCCAGCTGGCGCCGTGGCGCGGGCTGTGGATGTGCGGGCGGCGCTGCGGCTGCCAGCCGCGCGCTTGGCCGCAGGCGCCTTGGCCGCCGGAGCGGCAACTGCGCCATGCTCGCGGTCGTGGCGTGCCTGCAGCACCGCCAGCGCGGTGGACAGCATGGTGCCGCCCACGCAAAAGCCCAGCACATTGATCTGCTCGGCTCCCGCGATCTCGCGCGCCACGCGGATGCCGGTGAGCACGCCGTCCTCGATGTAGTTGTCCCAGGTCTTGCGCGCCAGGCTTTCGTCGGGGTTGCGCCAGCTCATCACGAAGGTGCGATGGCCCTGGCTGACGGCGTAGCGGATCAGCGAGTTGTCGGGCTGCAGGTCCAGGATGTAGAACTTGTTGATGCAGGGCGGCACCATGAGGAAGGGCCGTTCGTGCACCTTGTCCGTCAGCGGCTTGTATTCGATGAGCTGGAACAGCTCGTTCTCGAAAACCACGGCGCCTTCGGTGGTGGCGACGTTCTTGCCCACGGTGAACAGGCTCTCGTCGGTCATGGACACATGGCCCTGGCGCATGTCGGCCAGCAGGTTGGCCACGCCCTGGGCCAGGCTCTCGCCCTGGGTTTCGATGGCTTTCTTCTGGGCCTCGGCATTGAGTGCCAGGAAGTTGCTGGGCGCCATGGCCGCCAGCCATTGCTCGATGGCGAAGCGCACGCGGTTGCGCGTCTTGTCATCGGCCTGCACGGCATCGGCCAGGCCCATGAGCATGCGGCTGTTGAGCAGATAGGTGGCGGCCGTGGCCGCCGTCAGCGGATTGCCGGCCCACGATTCGGTATTGAAACGCTTGTCCTTGGCCAGCAGCGCCTGGGCGCCGCCCTGTTCGGCCATGGCCTTGGCACCATCCAGGTACTGGCGCTGCAGCTCCAGCAGCTTTTCGGGGTCCAGCGACAGCGCGTTCTCGGGCAGGGCGCCGGGTTCGGGGACGGCCGCTTTCCAGGCCTGGGCCATGTCCGGCATGCCTGGCATGCCCTGGGTTCCCGGAAGGCCTGGTTGCCCCAGCTGCTGCAGTGTCTGCAGCGTGCGGCTCCATTGCTCGTTCCAGAATTGCTGGACGGATTGGCCTGACAGGCCAGCGAGTGGGTCAAAATTCATGCTGCATCCTTGTTCGTGGATGCCATGCAATAGCCTGGGGCTTGCGGGGCATCCGTTTTGATTGTGACCCAGGCGAGCCCCGCCTTGCCCGGCACAGACCTCCACGAAAACCCGTGCCCCGCCCGTTTTTTTGGTTCGACCATGTATCTCGTTGTTATCGCCTGGCTGTATGTCACTCTGATGATGGCAGTGGCCGAGGCCGCCAGCCCCACGGGCAGCATACTCGGCGCCGTGATCACGTTCGCACTCTATGGACTGCTGCCGCTGTCCATCGTGATCTACATCATGGGCACGCCCGCGCGCAAGCGAAAACGCCATGCACGCGAATTAGCCGAGCGCGAGGCCTGGCTGGCGCAGCAGCAGGCCTCGCAGAGCGGCCTCGGCACGCAGGCGCGCTCAGTCCTTCCAGATGCAGGCGGCGAACCGCCCGCTGCTGCCCAGGCGGGCAGCGTCGCGCCGGTGCGAAAAGAACCGTGAGCCGTTGAGCACCGTGCACCATGCGTCGCCGCCGTCATTGCCGTAGATGGCGGTGATGCCCAGCGCCGCCAGGCGCTGGCGCGCAAGCCCGGCCAGGTTGGCCAGGTACTTGGGTGCGCCCCCGCCCTCTTGCGGCACGGCGGTGAAATGCGCCCCGGCCGCCGCGTCATGCGCGATGAAGGCCGCGCGCACCTCGGCTCCCACTTCGAAGGAGCGCTGACCGATGCAGGGTCCGAGCCAGGCCAGGGTCTGCTGCGCCGCTTGCCCGGGCGGTGTCTGGATCTGGCCTGCAAAGCGCTCGAACAGCGTCTCCAGCACCCCGCCCGCCAGCCCGCGCCAGCCCGCATGGGCCGCGCCTACCACGACACCGCTGCGATGGGCCAGCAGCACGGGCAGGCAGTCGGCCACCATGATGGTGCAGACCACGCCCGAGGCGCGGGTCACGCAGGCATCGAAGGCCTGGCCCTGCGCGCTGCCTGCATCCAGGGCCGCGACATCCACGCCATGCACCTGCTGCAGGAACACCGCGCAGGCGCCCGGCGTATGGTCACGCACGATCTCCTGCAGCCGCTGGCGGTTGGTGCGGACGGCCTGCGGGTCATCGCCCACATGGTCGCCCAGGTTCAGGCTGCCCCAGGGCGCCGTGCTGACGCCGCCTTCGCGCGAGGTGCACAGCGCGTGCACGCCGGGCGGCGCGGGCCACTCGGGCACCAGCCAGGATGCGGGGATGGTGCCGGGGATGGAGTCAGGCCGGGCCGCGCTCATTCCGCGTCGGGGCAGGCCGAGGGATGGGCCCTTTGGAAGGCAGGCAGCGCCTCGCAGCGATCGACGATGGCCGCCAGGCGTGGCAGGCCGTCCAGGCTCACGTTGAAGCGGCGGCCGTTGAAGATCTGCGGCACCAGGCAGCAGTCGGCCAGCGTGGGCGTGTCGCCCCAGCAAAACAGCGAAGGCGCCAGGCCTGCGGCCTCGCGCTCGGCGGCCAGCAGGTCCAGCTGGCGTTCGAAGGCTTCCAGGCCGGAGCGCACCCAATGCACGTACCAGCCGCTCTTGGCCTCGTCGGAGACACCCAGGTTGCGCACCAGGTACTTGAGCACGCGCAGGTTGTTGAGCGGATGGATCTCGCAGGCCACCATCTGGGCCAGCGCGCGCACATGGGCACGGCCCAGGGCGTCGCGCGGCAGCAGCGGTATTTCGGCATGGGTCTCATCGAGATATTCGATGATGGCCATGGACTGGGTCAGCCAGTGGCCATCCTCGGTTTCCAGCGCCGGCACCAGCGCATCGCCGACATGCTGGGCATAGGCCGGCGCCCTGTGGTCGCCGCGCAGCAGGTGCACGGGTACGGATTCATAGTCCAGGCCCTTGATCTGCAGCGCAATGCGCACGCGGTAGGAGGCCGACGAGCGGAAGTAGGTGTGGAGCTTCATAGACCGCAAAGCATACCGTGCGACCCGGGGTCTGTTCAGGCTCATCCGGCCATCGCGTTGCCCCGCTGCGGGGCCACAGGCATGGCACACTTGCGGCGGCGCCCACGAGACAAGGCGCCAGAGGAACACCGACATGAGCTACGTTTTCAACCCGCCCGCCGTGGCCAGCGTACCCGTCCTGGGCCGCCCCGAGCGTTTTCCCGTGCACCGCATCTACTGCGTGGGCCGCAACTACGAAGAGCACGCCAAGGAGATGGGCTTCACCGGCCGCGAGCCGCCCTTCTTCTTCCTCAAGCCTGCCGACGCCATCGTGCCCGTCGAGGCCGGCACCACGGGCACCATGCCCTACCCCACGCTGACCTCCAACCTGCACCACGAGATCGAGCTCGTCGTGGCCATCGGCAAGGCGGGCAAGAACATCCTGGCCGCCGACGCGCTGGACTACATCTGGGGCTACGCCGTGGGCCTGGACATGACGCGCCGCGACCTGCAGAACGACATGAAGAAGCAGGGCCGCCCCTGGTGCATCGGCAAGGCCTTCGAACATGCCGCGCCCATCGGTCCCATCACCCCGGCAGCCGAGGCCGGCGACATCGCCAAGGCCGCGATCTCGCTGCAGGTCAATGGCGCCGACCGCCAGCGCAGCGACATCGGCAAGCTGATCTGGAACATTGCCGAGACCATCGAGCACCTGTCGGCCGCTTGGGAACTGCAGCCCGGCGACCTGATCATGACGGGCACGCCCGAAGGCGTGGCCGCCGTGGTGCGCGGTGACCTGCTGGAAGGCCGCATCGATGGCCTGAGCCCCTTGAGCGTCAAGATCGCCTGAGATCCCTGTGCCTGGCGACAGGCCGGCAAGGCAGCGGGGAGCGCGCTCCCCGGCCTGCCGGCCTTCGTTTTTCTGAACCCACAGTCCGCCGCACGGAAAGCCTTCCTGCCTTCCGTCTGGCGGCGCTTTCACTTCCATGGTGTCGGCATGATTTTTCGCAGCCCCATCAAGTTCTGCCGAGCCTGCGGCACGGCCGTGGTCTACCGCATTCCCGACGATGGCGACACGCGCGAACGCGCCGTGTGCCCGCACTGCCACACCATCCACTACGAGAATCCACTGAACGTGGTCGGCACCATCCCCGTCACCGACGACGGCCGCGTGCTGCTGTGCAAGCGCAACATCGAGCCGCGCCGGGGCCTGTGGACCCTGCCTGCCGGCTTCATGGAACTGGCCGAGACCACGGCGCGCGGCGCCCAGCGCGAGACCGATGAGGAAGCCGGTGCCGACATCGAGATGGGGCCGCTGTTTTCCATCGTTGACGTGCCCAAGGTCAGCCAGGTCCACCTGTTCTACCGCGCCCGCCTGCGCAGCGAGCAGTTCTATCCAGGCCCCGAGACCATGGAGGCCCGCCTCTTTTCCGAGGCCGAGATTCCCTGGGAGGAACTGGCCTTTCGCACCGTGCGCGTGACGCTGGAGCGCTACTTCGAGGACCGTGCGGCGGGCCTGCTTGACGCGCACCGCGTGCACTCCATCGACCTGAGCCTGTAGGCGCATGCACCGCCGTCCGGCACTACCGTGCTGCACGGCAGTGCCGGACGCACCCCGGTGACGCCAGGCCATGCCCCGGCGTGGCGCCGATGGGGCTGCGGGTGGGGCCGTGGATGGGGTGTGGAGGGGGGGCTGTCATCCCTGTGTCACCTTGCAGACACATTTAGTCACAAGCTGGCCTCCTTCTTGCTCGTTGCATCAGGCTTTTCCCTGATCGGGGAAAGCGGGTTTCACCCAGCCTGAACCTGACTGCGGAGCGCTCCATGGCCACATCCCTGCCAACCGACCTGATTCTTCCCCATCTGCGGGAACTCAACCGCAACGCCGCCGACCTGCGCGAAATACGGCTCATGTGGCGGCTCATCGAAGCCTCGGCCCGCATGCAGGCCTCGCAGCAGGGGCAGGCCCTGGTGTCCATGCTCACCGACACGCGCCAGGGACTGGAGCAACTGGAGCAAGGCCTGCTGCAGTCGCAGCTGGCGCAGTCCGCGCAGGAGGCCATGGCCCAGCTGGGCATGCAGTCCGCCCATGCCATCGACCTGCTGGTGCGAAGCCTGTACGAGCGCACGGCCGATGTCGGCTTTCTCGCCGCCGATACCGTGCTGTGCGAGGCCATGGCCCGGCTTGACGATGGCGATGGCGATGGCAATGACTGCGGCCTGCCCGACATGGCGGCCGGCGGTCTGCGCGCATGGCAGGCACCGTTGCAGGCGCACCTGCAGAGCTACCGAGCCAAGTACACGGTGTATGACGACATCCTGCTGCTGGACACGCAGGGCCAGGTCTGTGCACGTGCCCAGGCGCAGGCAGGCGGCAAGCCGCCACCGCCCTGCGCCGAGGCCTGGTTCCAGCAGTCCCTGCAGCAGGCCGGCCATGTCAGCCATTTCGGCGCCAGTTGCGTGCTGCCGGGCGCTGACCGCCTGATCTACGCGCAGCGCCTGCTGCACCCACGCACCATGGCGGTGCTCGGTGTGCTGTGCCTGAGCTTCGACTTCGCCGCCGAGATGCAGGCCATCTTTGCCTCGGGCGGGCCGCGCGCCCAGGTGGGGCTGCTGCTGGACGAGGGCGGACTGGTCATCGCCAGCAGCGACGCCCACTGGATAGCCCCCGGCAGCCGCGTGCCCATGCACCATGGTGATGCCGTGCAGCCGCTGATCCATGCAGGCCGCACCTACCTGGTGCGCACGGCGCGCGCCCTGCCCTACCAGGGCTATGCGGGGCCGCAGGGCTGGCAGACCCAGGTGATGGCACCGCTGGACCTGGCCTTCGCCGCGCAGCAAAGACCGCAGGTCCTGCAGGCGCTGGAGCCGGCCATTGCCGAGGGGCTGATGGCCCAGGCGCGCGGCTTTTGCCCGCCGCTGCACGCCATGGCCCGCGCGGCCGACGACATACGCCGCGTGGTCTGGAATGGCCAGGTGCTGGCTGCCAGCCAGGCGCCGGAGTCCCCCGTGCAGGGCACGGCCCACCCGGACCCGCTGCAGGCCGTGCTGGAGCAGATGGGCGAGACCGGCGACCTGACCCATGCCGTGTTCACACGTGCCATTCACGGCCTGCACGAGACCGCGCTGTCCACTCGGCTGCAGGAGCACAGCACGCTGAACCGGCTGCTGATGGACCTGCTGGAGCGCAATCTCTATGAACGTGCCAACGACTGCCGCTGGTGGGCCCTGACGCCCGGCCTGCAAAAGGTGCTGGAGGACAACAGCGGCTGCCTGGCCCTGTCGGTACAGGCCCACGACAGCGCGCAGCGGCTGCTGGAGCAGCTCAATGCGCTGTACACCGTCTATGCGCGCATTGCGCTGTACGACGCCCAGGGCCTGGTGCTGGCCTGCAGCCATGAGGACGAGGCCGGCCTGCCCCTGGCTCCCGGCACGCGCGTGCAAACATCGGCCCTGCAGGCCACTGTGCTGCTGCGCGATGCCCAGGCCTACCACGTGCAGGAGATGGACGACGGAGGCCTGCCCGTCCATGTCTACCATGCCGCGCTGCGCGCGCCATCGCCTGGGAGTGGACAGGCGCACGGACATGCACACGGCGGCGATCAGGGCCCCGTCATCGGCGGCATCGCCCTGCTGTTCCACACGCGGCGCGAGCTGCAGGCCATGCTGCAGGCCGCAGCGCCAGAGCAGGCGGCAACGGCAGAGCAGGCCGCAGCCACCGATCCCGAAGACAGCGGCCTGCCGCGCCTGCCGATGGAAGCGTTCTACGTGGCGCGTGACGGGCGCATCGTCGCTGCCAGCCATGGCGGGCGCCCGCTGGGCAGTTGCATCGCAGGCGTGGCCGGCCTGGCATCGCTGGCCGATGGCGAGGTGCGCAGCAGCATCGAGGAGATCGAAGGCCACTACTGCATCGTCGGCATGGCCGCCGGGCGCGGCTACCGCGAATTCCGGCTGGACCAGGGCGCGGCACGCGATGCAAAAGAAAGCGCAACGGACGACACACTGGCCGGCCTCGTCAGCCTGAGCCTGCAGCGGCTGGGCCCCGTGCATGCCGATGCGCGCAACCGCGCGCTGCGCCTGGCGTCGGCCACCCGGCTGGATGGCGCCCGGCCCGCTACGCACGGGCACGGGCGCGCCGTGCATGGCAGTGGCGACGCGCCTGTGGAACTGGCCAGCTTCTACGTGGGCGCCAGCCTGCTGGCCCTGCGCGCGGGCGATGTCTGCGAGGCCCTGCCCGCCAGCGCCATCTCGCCCGTGGCGGCAGGACGGCTGCCGTTTTGCGTGGGCGCGCTGGCACGGCGCAGCCAGGGCAGCGTCAGCGGCTATGTCTGGGTGTTCGACCTGGCCGCGCTGCTGCAGGGCCAGCCCGGCGTGGTCACCGAGCAGTCACAGGTCATCGTGGTCCAGTATGGCGGCCTGCGCGTGGGCCTGCTGGTCAGCGCGCTGCAGGGCGTGCACCGGCTGCCAGCCAGCGCGCTGGTGGATTCGCCCATGCTGAACGCGGCCGACACCGCGACGGCCCTGGTGCGCAAGCTGGTGCATGCCGATTCGGGCCTTCCGCTGATCCAGTGCCTGGACCCCGCCGCGCTGATGCGCAGGCTGCAGCCTTCGCGCGTTGCCGCGGCCAATGCCGACCGCAATGCAGTCAGCGTGGAAAGGGAGGCGGCGTAGCCCGGGCGTGTCGGGCCTATGGGCATGTCGGGTGTGCCGCGCCTGTAACGCCTCAAAGGCCCCAGTGGCGCAGGCCCGGCAACGCGGCCTGCGCTGCCTCGTAGCCTTCGTCGATGGCCTCGCGCGCGCGGTGGAAGTCCAGCAGGCCCAGGTGGGACAGGCGCGGCGCTATCACCAGCTCGGGCGGGTCGCCGGCCATGCGGCTGCGCGTGATGCGCATCTGCATGATGTTGACGCTGGTCATCACCACGTCCAGCAGCGAGGGCGGACGGGGCGAGGGCTCGGTCTCGCGGCCGGCCTCGTCGCGGTGGTGGCCGGGCATCCACCCCATCACGCCGCGCTGCAGCCTGCGCACCCAGGCCGTGCCGGCCACGGCACTGGCCTGGCCGGCCAGGTCTTCGGGCGCCACGCCCTGCTCCACGGCGGGCGGGGCTTCCTCCAGCGGCGGCGCGGCAGCCATGGCGGCGGAGGGAGCCAGCGGCCGCATGTGGCGCCGCATGATGTCGGCATTGAGATCGACCGCGATCACGATGTCCGCGCCCATGGCGCGCGCCAGCGAGGCGGGCACGGGGTTGACGATGCCGCCATCGACCAGCAGCCGCCCCTCGCGCTGCACGGGCGTGAACAGGCCGGGCAGCGCGATGGAGGCACGCACGGCATCGGCGATAGAGCCCTTGCGCAGCCAGACCTCCGCGCCCGAATGCAGGTCGGTGGCCACGGCGCCGAAGGGAATCTTCAGGTCCTCGATGGCCGAGTCCACGAAGTGCTCGCGCCAGAACGCGATCAGCTTCTCGCCCTTGAGCATGCCGCCCGTGATGTTGAAGTCCATGAAACCGAACACCTTGCGCATGCCCAGTCCCAGCACCCATTCCTCGAAGCGCTGCATCTCGCCAGCCGCATAGGAGGCACCGACCAGGGCGCCGATGGACGAGCCGCAGATGATGTCGGGCCTCAGGCCCGCATCCTCCAGCGCGCGCAGCACGCCGAAATGCGCCCAGCCACGCGCCGACCCGCTGCCCAGCGCCAGGCCGACCACGGGTTTGCGCGGACTCAGCGCCATCAGCGGTCCCCGCCTGCCAGCAGCGCCAGCATGCCGGCCTCGTCCAGCACGGTCACGCCCAGTTCCTCGGCCTTGGCCAGCTTGCTGCCGGCCTCGGCACCGGCCACCACATAGCTGGTCTTCTTGCTGACCGAGCCGGAGACCTTGGCGCCCGCGGCCTCCAGCATCTCCTTGGCCTGGTCGCGGCCCAGCGTGGGCAGCGTTCCCGTGAGCACCACGGTCATGCCGGCCAGCGGCTGGGCGGTCTGCTCGCGCGCCGCGCCCTCTTCCCAGTGCACGCCGCAGGCACGCAGTTGCTCGACCACCTCGCGGTTGTGGGGCTGGGCGAAGAAGGTGTGGATGCTCTCGGCCACGATGGGCCCCACGTCGCGCACCTGCAGCAGTTGCTCGACGCTGGCGTCCATGATGGCGTCCAGCTGGCCGAAGTGGCGGGCCAGGTCCTTGGCCGTGGACTCGCCCACCTGGCGGATGCCCAGGCCGAAGAGGAACCGCGCCAGCGTGGTCTTCTTGGATTTTTCCAGCGCGTCCAGCACGTTCTGGGCCGACTTCTCGGCCATGCGGTCCAGCGATGCCAGGGCCACCAGGCCCAGGCGGTAGAGGTCGGGCAGTGTGCGCACCACGTGGCCGTCCACCAACTGGTCCACCAGCTTGTCGCCCAGACCCTCGATGTCCATGGCGCGCCGCGCGGCAAAGTGCAGGATGGCCTCCTTGCGCTGCGCCGGGCAGAACAGGCCGCCCGTGCAGCGGTGGTTGGCCTCGCCCTTGGGCCGCGCCACGGCGCTGCCGCAGATGGGGCATGCAGCGGGCATGCGGAAGTTGGGCACATAGGCCGGCCGGTCGCCGGGCACGCGGCCCACGACCTCGGGGATCACGTCACCGGCGCGGCGCACGACCACGGTGTCGCCCGTGCGCACGCGCTTCTTGCGGATCTCGAACAGGTTGTGCAGCGTGGCATTCGTGACGATGACGCCGCCCACTGCCACGGGGGCCAGGCGCGCCACGGGCGTCAGCTTGCCCGTGCGGCCGACCTGTATGTCGATGCCTTCCATGCGCGTGGGCATTTCCTCGGCCGGGTACTTGTGGGCCACGGCCCAGCGCGGCTCGCGCGAGACAAAGCCCAGCTGGCGCTGCTGGGCCAGGCTGTTGACCTTGTAGACCACGCCGTCGATCTCGTAGGGCAGCGTGGCGCGCTCGGCGCCCATGCGCTGGTGGAAGGCCACCAGCTCTGCCGCGCCCTTGGCGATGCAGACCTGGGGCGCCACCGGAAAGCCCCAGTCGCGCAGCGTCTGCAGCATGGCGTAGTGGGTAACGAAGTCGGGGCCGCCCTGGGCAGCCGGCGTGATCTCGCCCAGGCCATAGGCGAAGAAGGACAGTGGGCGCTGCGCCGCAATGCCCGAGTCCAGCTGGCGCACCGAGCCTGCGGCCGCATTGCGCGGATTGGCAAAGCTCTTGCCGCCGGCGGCCTGCTGGCGCTCGTTGAGCTTGACGAAGTCGGCGCGGCCCATGTAGACCTCGCCGCGCACCTCGACCACGGGCGGCACGCCCTTGCCTTCGGGCAGGGACAGCGGAATCTTGCGGATGGTGCGGATGTTGTGGGTCACGTCCTCGCCCACCTCGCCGTCGCCGCGCGTGGTGGCCTGCACCAGGCGGCCGTTCTCGTAGCGCAGGTTCATGGCCAGGCCGTCGAACTTGGGCTCGGCCACGTACTCCACGGGCGGCGCGCCTTCGGCCAGTTCCAGCTCCTTGCGGATGCGTGCGTCGAAGGCCTCGGCACCCGTGGCCTCGTTGTCGGTCTCGGTGCGGATGCTGAGCATGGGCACGGCATGGCGCACGGGCATCAGGCCGTCGAGCACGGCGCCGATCACGCGCTGCGTGGGCGAGTCCGGCGTGACCAGTTCGGGGTAGGCACCTTCCAGCGCCTGCAGTTGCTGGAAGACGCGGTCGTACTCGCCGTCGGGCACGGTGGGCGTGTCCAGCACGTAGTACTCATGCGCCCATTGGTTGAGCTGGGCGCGCAGAGCCTGCACCTTGGCCAGCACCTTGTCGGGGGCGGCCCCGGACTCCGGCGCTGCGGGGGCTGCGCCGGAGAAAAGATCCAGATTGTCATTCATGGGGTTGAGGCCAGGAGCCTGTTGTGCACCAGGGGCACCGCGCCGCGTCAGCTGAACAGTCGCCGCGCCAGCATGGAGCCCGCCGACAGCTCGCGGCTGTCGAGCTTGTCATAGAGATGTTCCAGGTCGTGCTGGATGGGGTCCAGCGCCATGGCCGGCAGCAGGTAGCCGTTCTGGTCGCAGAGCACGCCGTCCATGGTCTGGCACAGGCGCTCGGCCACCTGGCGCAACTGCACGAAGGCCTGCTCGCCGCGCGGCACCTGGGGCACGTCCAGGCTCAGCAGGAACTCGCGCACCACCGAGGTGTCCAGGTCGTCGGCCATGGCCGCCTGCGGGTCGTAGTTGAGCACCAGCACCGGAGGCATGCCGGGCGTGGGCGAAGGCAGAGCCATGCGCCCGGGCATGGAGCCCGGCAGAAAGCCCTGGCGCGATGCGTTTTGCTGCACGTAGCCCGCGCTCCAGGAGGCCTGGCGTGCGCGCAGCATGAAGGTGAGCTGGGCGTCGTGCTCGCTGGCGAACTGGTCGAGCTCGCGCGCACGCGCCACTTCCTGCAGCATGTCGGGCACGTCGGGCGTGGCGCCCAGCGCGTCGGCAAAGCGCTGCACCTTGGCAACGAACTCGGAGAACTCGATCTCGTTGAGCGCACCCGTGCGGTTGGCCAGCTGCACGCCGGCCTGAAAACCCAGGTAGCGCTGGCCGGGCTGCAGCGGTTCCCACTGGTGGGTGGACTGGTTCATGCCTTCGATCGCAAAGGGCTTGTTGCCCGCGCGCCGCGTGGCGGGCTGGGCCTGCAGCGCCAGTTCGCCGGGTACGGCCTGGCCGACCTGCACGGGGGCAATGGCGTCGATCAGCGCATCCAGGCCCGGGCGGCTGGCGGCCGCGCTGGTCAGGGCCGCGTCGTTGAGGGAAGGCTCGATGGACTGCGGTGCCGACGGGGACGCCGCAGGCGCGGACACAGATTCAGATGCGGGTGCCGAAGCGCTGGCGTCTTCGCCCGCCTGCAGGGCATGGGCGGCCTGCGCGGACTGCACTGCCTGAGCGGCCTTGGCCGCCAGCGCAGCCTGGGCCGCGGCCTGGCGCTGCTGCTCTTCGAGCTGGACCAGATGGGCCAGCTCGGCGTCGGTTTCGGCAAAGCGGTCTGCGGAGGCAGGGCTCTGGCCCGGCGCGGCGGTGCCGAAGTCGCCCAGCACGGGCTCGCGCAGGCTATGCGTCAGGTCCGGGCCGTGGCCCACGGTGTCCATGCCGGGCTCATGGCGCGAGGGATCGCGCTGCGCTTCATCGACGGGGTCGGCGCGCTTGGGTGCATTGCGGCGCGCGGACCAGCTGTTGTAGGCAAGGATCAGGGCCAGCACCACAAAGCCCAGGACGGCCAGACTGATTTGCAGGTTACTCATGGAATGAAGGAATGAAACGTCGTTCCAGCAAAGGGGTTTGAAAGGTTGCGGACATGCTCAGGATAGCTCAGCCATGGACAGCGCGGACTCCATGTCCACGGCCACGATGCGGGACACGCCCTGCTCCTGCATGGTCACGCCGATGAGCTGCTGGGCCATTTCCATGGCGATCTTGTTGTGGCTGATGAACAGGAACTGCGTGCTCTTGCTCATGCTGGCCACCAGCTTGGCATAGCGCTCGGTGTTGGCATCGTCCAGCGGCGCATCCACCTCGTCCAGCAGACAGAACGGGGCCGGGTTGAGCTGGAAGATGGCGAACACCAGCGCAATCGCCGTCAGCGCCTTCTCGCCACCGGACAGCAGGTGAATCGTCTGGTTCTTCTTGCCGGGCGGCTGCGCGATCACCTGCACGCCCGAGTCCAGGATTTCATCGCCCGTGATGACCAGCTTGGCCTGCCCGCCGCCGAACAGCTCGGGGAACATGCGCCCGAAATGCCCGTTCACGGTCTCGAAGGTGCCCGACAGCAGCTCGCGCGTCTCGGCGTCGATCTTGCGGATGGCATCTTCCAGCGTGTTCATGGCCTGGGTCAGGTCCTCGGTCTGCGCGTCGAGGAAGGTCTTGCGCTCGCGCGCCAGCTTCAGCTCGTCCAGCGCCGCCAGGTTGACCGCGCCCAGGGCCGCGATCTCGCGGTGCAGGCGGTCGATCTCGCCCTGCAGGCCGTGCATGCGCACATTGGCCTCGGCAATGGACTGGGAGACGGCGGCCAGGTCGGCGCCCGCCTCTTCCAGCAAGGTGGAGTACTGCTCCAGGCCCAGGCGCGCGGCCTGCTCCTTGAGCTGGAATTCGGTGATGCGCTGGCGCAGCGGGTCCAGCGCCTTTTCCAGTTGCTGGCGGCGTTCGTCGCTGGCGCGCAGCTTGTTGGTCAGGTCGTCATATTCGCTGCGGCGCGCGGCCACGGCCTGCTCGCGCTGCATCTTCAAATCCAGCGCATCCTGCAGGCCGCCCTGGGCCGCGGCATCGGTCAGGCGCGTGAGCTCGTCCTGCGCGCGCTGCTGCTCGTCGGCCAGGGAGCGGGCCTGCTGGCTGGCGGTCTCTATGGTGCGGCTGAGTTCGCCCCGGCGCGCCTCCAGGCTGCGCCGCGAGAAAGTGGCCTCCTGGGCCTGGCGTTCCAGCGTGCGCAGCTGCTCGCGCGATTCGTTCAGGCGCCGCTCGGACTCCAGCACCTTGTCGCCGAGCTGGGCATGGCGCTCCTGGCTGTCGGCCAGTTGCATGTCCAGTTCCTCGAAGCGGGCCTCGGCCGCCACGCGGCGCTCCTCGATGTCGGACAGCTGGGCCTCGACCTCGGCCAGGTCGGCGCTGATCTGGGCATTGCGCGCACGGGCCTGCTCGGCCAGCTGCGACAGGCGCAGGGTCTCGACCTGCAGCTCATGGGCACGGCTTTGCGATTCGCTGGCCTCGCGCCGGGCGCTGACCAGGCGCTGCGAGGCCTCGGCATAGGCGCTTTCGGCGCGCACCAGGGCCGTGCGCGATTCGTCGGAGATCAGCGCCTGGGCGCGCACTTCCTTTTCAAGGTGCTCGATTTCCTGGGCGCGTGCCAGCAGGCCGGATTGCTCCGAGTCCTGCGCATAAAAGCTCACGCTGTGGCTGCTGACGGCATGGCCCGTGGGCACGTAGACGGTTTCACCGGGCCGCAGTTCGCTGCGGCGCGATAGGGCCTCTTCCAGCGTGGGCGCCGTGTAGCAGTCCTGCAGCCAGTCGCCGAGCACGGCGCGCAGGCCGGCATCGTTCACGCGCAGCAGGTCCGACAGGTGCTGCCAGCGGCCGGCGGCCGGCGCGGGCGCGCCTTGCGGCGGGCTGAAGAAGGCCAGGCGCGCGGGCGGCGCATCGTGTCCGCCTGAGCCCAGAAAGCCACGCACCATGTCGAGCCGGCCCACTTCGAGTGCGCCCAGGCGCTCGCGCAGCGCGGCCTCCAGCGCGTTTTCCCAGCCGGGCTCGATGGCAATGCGGCTCCACAGGCCCTGCATACCGTCCAGGCCGTGCTTGGCCAGCCAGGGCTGGAGCTTGCCGTCTGTCTTGACCTTTTCCTGCAGGGCCTTGAGCGCTTCCAGCCGCGCCGACAGGTCCGCGTGGCGCGCGGCCTCGGCGTTGACGGCCTGCTGGCGCGTGCGGCGGTCCTCGTCGAGCTGGGGCACGGAGTCCTGCAGCTCGTTGAGCACGGCATCGGCCATTTCAGCCAGTTCGCGCGCCTCTTCCAGCTGGGACTGCAGATTGTTCAGGCGGGCCTCGTCGGGCGTCTCCAGCGCGTTGCGGTCGGCGCGCAGGCGCTCGAAGCGGGTCTCGAACTGGCGGCGCTGCTCGTCCAGGCTACGCTGCTCGGCGGCCAGCACCTGGATCTGCTGCTGCACCTGGACCACGCTGGCGCGCTGGTCGGTGTCGGCCTTCTGGGCATTGCGCAGGGCGTCCTCCAGGTCGGGCAGGCGCATGCTTTGCTCCTCGACCTGGGCGGCCAGCATCTCGGCCTGTTCCTCGGCGTCCATGCCGGCGCCTTCGAGGTTCTCGATCTCGGCTTCGGCTTCCTCGCGGCGGCTGTTCCACAGCAGCACCTGCTCGGACAGCTGCTGCAGCCGCTGCTGCACGCGCTGGCGGCCTTCGAGCACGTAGCGGATCTCGGCCTCCAGCTTGCCGACTTCGGCAGTGGATTCGTAGAGCTTGGCCTGGGCCTGGTTGACCTGGTCGCTGGCGTCGTAGTGCGCCTGGCGCAGGGTTTCGAGTCCGCTTTCGTTGTTGCGGATGTCGGCCATGCGCTCTTCGAGCTCGTTGACGGCCTGCAGACCCTCCACGCGCACGCGGTCCTGCTCGGCCTCGGCCTCGGCGCGCTTGAGGAACCACAGCTGCTGCTGCTTGAGCGTGACCTGGGACTGCAGCGCGTTGTACTGGGCCGCCACCTCGGCCTGCTTTTCCAGCCGGTCGAGGTTGTTGTTGAGCTCGCGCAGGATGTCTTCCACGCGCGTGAGGTTCTCGGTGGTGGCCGAGAGCCGGTTCTCGGTCTCGCGCCGGCGCTCCTTGTACTTGGACACGCCTGCGGCCTCTTCGAGGAACAGGC
Source organism: Delftia sp. JD2 (assembly GCF_001682645.1). Lineage (NCBI taxonomy): Bacteria > Pseudomonadati > Pseudomonadota > Betaproteobacteria > Burkholderiales > Comamonadaceae > Delftia > Delftia sp. JD2. The sequence goes on along the minus strand of NZ_LFJT01000036.1, from coordinate 6,393 downwards.
GCAGTTCCTCGGGGCGCGACTCGATGATGCGGCTGATCGTGCCCTGGCCGATGATGGCGTAGGCGCGCGGGCCCAGGCCCGTGCCCAGGAACACGTCCTGCACATCGCGGCGGCGCACGGCCTGGTTGTTGATGAAGTAGCTGCTGTTGCCCTCGCGCGTGAGCACGCGCTTGACGGCGATCTCGCCGAACTGGCCCCACTGGCCGCCCGCGCGGTGGTCACTGTTGTCGAACACCAGCTCCACGCTGGAGCGGCTGGCCGGCTTGCGGTGCGTGGTGCCATTGAAGATCACGTCCTGCATGGACTCGCCGCGCAGCTCGCTGGCCTTGCTCTCGCCCAGCACCCAGCGCACCGCATCCATGATGTTGGACTTGCCGCAGCCGTTGGGGCCCACCACGCCCACCAGTTGCCCCGGCAGCATGAAGTTGGTGGGCTCGGCGAAGGACTTGAAGCCGGACAGCTTGATGGAATTCAGGCGCACGATGCAGGCAGATGGCGGTCCGCGGCGAACGGACGAATGAGGACGTGGGGGAACAACAGGGAAGCTCGGAATGATACCGCGCGCCACCCCTGCTCAAGAATGGAAAGCGGCCCGCGCGGGGCCGTGTCGAATGTCAAGAATGGTTTGAGGGGGCGTCCGGCACCCCGCTGCCATCCGTGCACTCCACCACCTGGGGCCGGTCCTGCGCCTGCTGCGGCAGGTTCGCCGGGCTCAGGGCCGGAGGGCGCGACACGATGGCCTGGCGCACCAGTGCCTCGAAGCTGCGCACGGGCACGGGCGGGCTGAGCAGGTAGCCCTGCCAGGCATGGCAGTGCTGGTCTTCGAGGAACTGGCGCTGCGCCTCGGTCTCCACGCCCTCGGCGATGACCTGCAGGCCCAGGCTGGTACCCAGGGCGACGATGGTGCGCGCAATGGCCGCGTCGTTGGGGTCGCTGAGCACGTCGCGCACGAAGCTGCGGTCGATCTTGAGCTGGTCGAGCGGCAGGCGCTTGAGATAGGCCAGCGAGGAGTAGCCGGTGCCGAAGTCGTCCAGCGAGAACCCCACGCCGTGTGCCTTGAGCGTGGCCATCTTGGCCGCCGTGTCGTCCACGTCGGCCAGCAGCAGGCTTTCGGTCAGCTCCAGCTTGAGCAGGCGCGGATTGGCACCGTGCTCCTTGAGCGCCTGCAGCACCTGCTCCACGAAGCGCGCCTGGTGGAACTGGCGCGGGCTGACGTTGACGGCCAGCATCAGGCAGGCCATGTCCGGCTCCGCCGCCCATTGCGCCAGTTGCCGGCAGGCCTCGCCCAGCACCCATTCGCCCAGTTGCTGGATCAGGCCCGTTTCCTCGGCCAGCGAGACGAAGAGCGACGGCGGCACCAGCCCTTCGCGCGGATGGTTCCAGCGCAGCAGGCCCTCGGCGCCGACGATGCGCCCGTTCGCCACCTGCGGCTGGTAGTACAGGACGAATTGCGAGCGCACCAGGCCCTCGCGCATTTCCTGCTCCATGGCCGTGCGCGATCTGAGCACGGCCTGCAGTTGCGGATCGAAGAACTGCAGCGTGTTGCGCCCCATGCCCTTGGCCTGGTACATGGCCATCTCGGCACGGCGCAGCACCTCGTCGGCACTGAGTTCCTGCTCGCCGAACAGGCTGGCGCCTATGCTCAGCGTGATGTGGCAGGACTGGCCACTCAGTTGCAGCGGTTGCAGCAGCAGCGAACGCATGCGCTGGACCTCGCCTTCGAGCTTGGAGGCGGCGTGCATGGAATCCTTGCCCAGGTCCTCCAGCAGCACGACGAAGTCATCGCCGCTGTGGCGGGCCAGCGTGGCCTCGCGGCCCAGGGACTGGGCCAGCCGCTCGGCAATCATGCGCAGCAGCACGTCGCCCAGTTCCAGCCCCAGGCTGTCGTTGAAGGCCTTGAAGTTGTCCACGTCCAGCAGCATGACGGCGCCACAGCGCCCGCGACGGCGGCTGGAAGCCAGCGCCTGCTGCAGCCGGTCCACCAGCAGGCGGCGGTTGGGCAGGCCGGTGAGCGCATCGTAGAAGGCCAGGCGGCGAATTTCCTCTTCGGCGGTCTTGCGCTGGCTCTGGTCCTGCAGGATCAGCAGGCAGCCTTCGTCCAGCAGCATGCCGCCGATGGATACGGAGCGCGCGCAGCCGTCGCTGCCTATGAGCTGGTACTCCTCGGAGTTGAGGGTGCCGCAGCTGTCGGACTCGCTGCCATGGGGGCTTTGGGCAACGCGCGCCCGCGCCTGCGCAGCCTCGAAGCGGCGCTGCATGCGCTGGCGGCGTGCTTCATCCGGGCACATGTTGCGCCACCAGCCGTCGCCATCCATGCCGGCCGTGGCGCCGTGGCCTGCCAGGCGCATGAATTCCTCGTTCCAGTAGGCGAAGCGGCCATCCTCCTGCAGCATGGCCAGGCCCAGGGGCAGGCGCTGGATGACCATGCGCAGGTGGCGCGATCCGTCGCGCTGCATTTGCTGCAAGTGGCGGCGCGCGCTGATGTCCTGCACCAGGGCCATCAGCCGCAGCGATGGGCCGTGGCCCAGCGCGGAGATGTGCAGTTCCACCCAGACCAGGCTGCCGTCGCTGCGCCGCAGCTGCCGCTCGATCTGCAGGGCGCGGCGCTGGCCCGCAGCCAGTTCCTGCAGCAGCAGCCTGTCGCCCTCCACCGTTTCGGCGGCCACCAGGGCCAGCAGGGGGCGCTGGCACAGCTGCTGTGCCTCGTGGCCGGTGATGTCGCAATACCTGCGGTTCACATGCAGGACATTGCCGTTGGCCGCGTCAATCTGCACCACGCCCACGGCGGCCTGCTCGAACAGTGCCTGAAAGCGGGCATCGCTCTCGCGCATGCTGCGGGAAGAGGCACGCAGCTGCGCCCAGCTGGACGGATGGCGCCGCCACCAGGCTGCCGCCAGCGAGGCCAGCAGGACTGACACCAGCATGCCCAGCGCAAACAGCACCAGGGGCTGGGCACGCTCGGTCCAGGACAGGGCCGTGCTCACGGGAATGAAGTTCAGCCGCCACAGCCGGTCCTGGGCCTGCAGCGTCTGCTCCAGCACCACCTGGCCGGTATCGCCCAGGCCTACCGCTTCCTGCCCGCGCTCGGGCCAGGCAGCACCCAGATACAGCGGCAGCGGCGATACGCCGGCCGGCGGCAGGGGCGAGACCGGGCCTGCGTCATGCATGGCCAGCGCTAGCCGACCCAGGAAACCGCGCTCATGCAGGTCCTGCACCAGGTCGTGCACACGAATGCTGACGTCGGCCGTTCCCAGGAACAGCGGATGCGCTGCCGTGCCATCCGGGGACTGGTGGTCCGCCAGCGCAAAGACGGGCGCGCGCACCAGCACGGCGGTGGCATGCTCGCCGGGCTGCTTCATGGCAAACGGCGCCGAGACCACGGCGGCCGCGCTGTCCCGGCTGCGCAGCATGCTGGCCATGAGACTGGGGCGGTCGTGCATGTCCAGGCCGGCGATGGATTCATTGCCTTCCACCGGCCAGAGATAGTCGATGAAGAAATAGTGGGGATCGGGCCTGAACGAGGCCGACGGATCCTGGCTGGCCGGATCGCGCTCCGTTGCGGCCCGCGTAAAGGTCAGCGCCTGCATGCCGGGCTGTATCTGTATGCGCAGCGCCTGCGCAATGCGCGCGAAGGCCTGCTGCCCCATCTCGGGAGAGGCGGCCAGCTGGTTGGCCACATGCTGGACCATGACGGCATAGGCATCCAGGCGCATCTCCAGCGCCTGGCGGGCAGACTGGGCCTGTTGCGTATGGCGCTGCAGGTCGATGCGCTCCAGCGCCCGCTGCTGCTGCAGGGCGAGCGCGGCGCTCAGGCACATGCCCACCGCCATGACGGTGGCGGCTGGCCAGGCGGTCCGGATGGCTACAAGCGTGCGCTGGGCAAAAGCTGACATGGAGCGGCTAAGGCTGAATAGGCAGTCACGGGGGAATCGGTCCAGGAGCACGGAACCACTCGTTGCCAGCCCCATGGCCAGCCACCCGAAAAGGCCGGGCAGGCCATGTGGAGCAGAGAGCGAGGATAAATGGATTTCGGCACCCGGCAGGCAAATCATATGTAAGACAAATCCTACAAACGCCTTTACTCTATCGTCGGAATGCGCGCTTGCTGAAGACCTCCACGGGCAAACCCTAGACTGCAGGCAGCAAGGTGCTTGCACCCGGCCCCCTGTGCCGAGCCTGCCGGACCTGCCGGGCCTTGCCGGGCACCAGGGATGGAGGGCGAGGCATTGCACAAGCCCTCATCCATGAAATCAGAGGCGGCAGTTTTGAAACATCAATGAAACGGATGGCGTGGCAGCAGGTGGCGCTGCAGCCCTTCAGCCTCTGGCAGCAGGCTGCGGGGCTTGCACGGGTTTCCCCTTGAGTCGGATGGCATGCCGCTTGCAACAAGCCTGGTGCACTGCCAACCATAACTCTGCAGGAGACACCAACCCATGAGCATCAACCGCCGCCGCTTTTGCGCCGCCCTGCCCGCCCCGCTGGCCGGCCTTGCGCTGCCGCACCAGGGCCTGGCCCAGGAGTCCTTTCCCAGCAAGTCGCTGAAGATCGTCTGCCCCTTCGCACCCGGCGGCGGTTCGGACTTCATTGCGCGCGTGGCCTCCAACGTGCTCAACGACAGGCTGGGCCAGCCCGTGGTGGTGGAGAACCGGCCGGGCGCCGGTGGCACGCTGGGCACCGAGTACGCGCTGCGCTCGGCGGCCGATGGCTACACGCTGCTGCTGGTGGCGGGCAGCTATACGGTCAACCCTTCGCTGTACAAGCTGCGCTTCGACCCCGTGGCCGACATGACGCCCGTGATCCAGCTGTCCAAAGGCGCCTACGTGGTCTGCGTGAGCCCCCGCGTGCCCGCCAGAAACCTGCAGGAACTGCTGACCTATGCGCGTGAGAACCCGGGCAAGCTGACCTTTGCCTCGGCCGGCAATGGCAGCCATCTTCACATCGTCACCGAGTACCTGTTCGGCATGGCCAAGGTCAAGGCCACGCATGTGCCCTATCGCGGCACGGGCCCGGCCGTGACCGATCTGCTGTCGGGCAACGTGGACATGCTGGTGGCCGGCACCGAGGCGCTGATGCAGCACGTCAAGAGCGGCAAGCTGCACGCCCTGGCCGTGACCACGGCCCAGCGCCTGCCCGCCTATCCCGAGATTCCGTCGGTGGCCGAAAGCGGCCTGCCGGACTATGACGTGGTGGCCTGGCACGGCCTGCTCGCGCCCAAGGGCCTGCCGCCCGCCGTGCTGTCGCGCATCAATGCGGCGTTGGACACCGGCCTCAAGGCGCCGGCACTGCTGGCCCAGCTGGAGCCCACGGGCGTGTCCCCGGCAGGCGGCACACCGGCCCAGTTCGGCGCCCTGATCCAGTCCGAGATTCCCCGCTACGCCAAGGTGGTGAAAGACAACGAAATCCGCGCACAGTAATCGGCGCACAGCAATCGGCTCACGCAGGCCCGAGAATCCATCCGCCCCCATGACGTCCCGCTACAAGAAACCCCTGCCCGGCACCACGCTGCACTACATCGACGCCCGCACCGCCGTCGATGCCCTCTCGCCCGGCGCCTGGGCACGCCTGCCCTACACCGCCCGCGTCCACGCCGAGAACCTCGTGCGCCGCGCCGATCCCGCGCAGTTGGACGGCTACCTGCTGCAGCTCATCGAGCGCCGCCGCGACATCGACTTTCCCTGGTATCCCGTGCGCGTGGTCTGCCACGACATCCTGGGCCAGACCGCCCTGGTGGACCTGGCCGGCCTGCGCGACGCCATTGCGGCCCAGGGCGGCGACCCCGCCCAGGTCAACCCCGTCGTTCCCGTGCAGCTCATCGTGGACCATTCGCTGGCCGTGGAGTGCGGCGGCTTCGATCCCGATGCCTTTGCGAAGAACCGCGCCATCGAGGACCGCCGCAACGAGGACCGTTTCCACTTCATCGAGTGGACGAAGAAGGCCTTCGCCAACGTGGATGTGATCCCTGCGGGGAACGGGATCATGCACCAGATCAATCTGGAAAAAATGTCCCCCGTGATCACCGTGCAGGATGGCCTGGCTTTCCCCGATACCTGCGTGGGCACGGACAGTCACACGCCTCATGTGGACGCCCTGGGCGTGATCGCCGTGGGCGTGGGCGGGCTGGAGGCCGAGAACGTCATGCTGGGCCGCGCCTGCTGGATGCGCCTGCCCGAGATCGTGGGCGTGCGCCTCACGGGCCGGCGCCAGGCGGGCATCACCGCCACCGACATCGTGCTGGCCCTGACCGAATTCCTGCGCCAGCAAAAGGTGGTGGGCGCCTATGTGGAATTCTTTGGCGAGGGGGCCGACAGCCTGAGCATCGGCGACCGCGCCACCATCTCCAACATGTGCCCCGAATACGGCGCCACGGCGGCCATGTTCTCCATTGATGACCAG
>NZ_LFJT01000181.1:0-208 GCF_001682645.1 Delftia sp. JD2 | reverse complement strand
CCCGCCGGGCCACGCCCATGACGGCCACGAAATCTACGAATGGCCGGGCGGCTACACCCAGCTGAGCGACGGCGAAGACTACATCCGCGTGCGCCTGAAGGAAAGCCTCACCGGCCAAAGCCGGGTGCGGGGTCAGTCCTGCCACCGGGCGCTGGCCACGGGCTACACCTTCAGCCTCTACAACTACCCGCGCGGCGACCAGAACCAG
>NZ_LFJT01000180.1:0-213 GCF_001682645.1 Delftia sp. JD2 | reverse complement strand
GCGTTGGACACGGAGAACGCGTAGTTGAAGGGCGTGCCCACAGCCAAGCTGCCGGGGTTGGCTTTGGTGACCGTCAGCGCAGGAGTACCAGGCGTGACCGGTGTGGTGGGTGTCGACGCGCAGTCTGTTGTGCACCCTGCCGTCGGATTGACCGGGTTGATGCCACCCGCTGGATCGTAGGAGGCCGTGTTCGTGCTCGAACCAACCGCCGTC
>NZ_LFJT01000179.1:0-224 GCF_001682645.1 Delftia sp. JD2 | reverse complement strand
GGTGGTTGCGGGGTTGCAGTCCTGCCGAAGGACAGGACTGCTTCGTGATCTGACTCGCTGCGGTTGTCTGAGCGGCGCGCGAAGCGCAAAGCGAGTTCCGCAGCGAACCCCGCAACCGCCACGACGCAGGTTGCCCGCAGCGAAGCGGAGGGTCGCGGACATTCGGGTCGCCTTCTTTGATCTGACCTTTCTTGGCGAATCAAGAAAGGGCAGTCGGCTGCCGG
>NZ_LFJT01000178.1:0-230 GCF_001682645.1 Delftia sp. JD2 | reverse complement strand
CATCACCACAAGGCAAATCTAGCTTGGAAGTGTTCACATCCCCAGGCAAAATGGAGCTAAGCGATAAAACAATTTCATTTTCCGTGGCAATATACTTAGCTCCTGCTATCGACAAACCAGGGCAAATGTCATGTTTTTGTAACTCAGTACCAGCCTGTTGCACAAAACTAGCAAAAGCCGGCCCATGACTAACTTCAATAAGCCCCTGTGGTTTGTAGCCACTTTCCCCG
>NZ_LFJT01000177.1:0-239 GCF_001682645.1 Delftia sp. JD2 | reverse complement strand
TTTTTCTGAGGACACAACGAGGAAATCTGATAAATACGGCCACCTGAAGTCTAGCTCGGAGTTAACAATTTACCACGTTTAGAGCGGCCGCGATATCCTGCAGATGCATCCAGTACTAGTATGGCCCGGGGGATCCGTTAGCTATCGTTCGCGAGAAAGTTAGTAGACACACAGGACCCAGGCGTGCAAGTCAATTTCAGCTGACTACACCGATTCTGGTTAAAAGAGCCTATGGCCAC
>NZ_LFJT01000176.1:0-246 GCF_001682645.1 Delftia sp. JD2 | reverse complement strand
CAAGACTATTCTGGCTTCCTGGGTACTTAAAAACAGGGCTTAGAGTATGGCTGCTGACAAAATTGCACTCTAAACGCTAGCTTAGGTCTTCTGCGGCCGCGATATCCTGCAGATGCATCCAGTACTAGTATGGCCCGGGGGATCCGTATACGTTTCTAATTTGTAGTTAACGGTTGGATACCACTTTGAGGCATGTAATATGGTACTGAGCTTCGGCACAGGGCTCAAATTGCATCATTAAATGTC
>NZ_LFJT01000175.1:0-248 GCF_001682645.1 Delftia sp. JD2 | reverse complement strand
CCTCACAATAAGTGTAATGTCATGGGATAATCAAAAGACTAAGGGAGGGCTTTTATAGAAGGCGTGAGGTCATGCTATCCCCCTCTGAAGACGCGGCCGCGATATCCTGCAGATGCATCCAGTACTAGTATGGCCCGGGGGATCCTAGAGACCATTCGCGATTCCATGAGACTCCAAGGGTTCTGCACAACTTATGCACCTCTATTAGATCATTGTGTTCTACGAAGCCTGGACTGCATTACATATTC
>NZ_LFJT01000174.1:0-258 GCF_001682645.1 Delftia sp. JD2 | reverse complement strand
CACTTACCAAAACTTTAAACAGCTATACGATTATACTAACGCCTCAGGCTACTGATGAATAATTAATAATAATTTCCATCCAGTCATATGTCACATGTCAGCTTACATCTTAAAGTATACTAGTAGTGGTCAGATATGCCTGTTGGAATAATTCTCCTTTATGCTTACCCGAACCCTAATATAAGTTTTCTATTAAAAGCTGGAAATCCGGGGTATCTTAGAGGTTAGCCGGTTAGTCCAGTCAGCAGCAATGTTTTG
>NZ_LFJT01000172.1:0-267 GCF_001682645.1 Delftia sp. JD2 | reverse complement strand
AGTCATCCACTTTTAACACCAGGAGGTGGATGTGGGGCCAGGAAATATGTCAATAACGATACGGGACTTCTAACAGTGACTCGCGGCCGCGATATCCTGCAGATGCATCCAGTACTAGTATGGCCCGGGGGATCCTTGGACCGTTAATTCATATATCGAAGTAGCAGGTTGTTGCCCCGCCTGATGTTGCCACTACTTGCTCATGACAGTTTTTTTAGGCAATGCAAACTACTATTTGATATTTTTTTCCAAGTACAGTTGTAGGGT
>NZ_LFJT01000171.1:0-271 GCF_001682645.1 Delftia sp. JD2 | reverse complement strand
GATCCCCCGGGCCATACTAGTACTGGATGCATCTGCAGGATATCGCGGCCGCCATCTGCCCTACGTTTGAGGGTTATAAGCTGGGTAGTATTACTCCTACTAACGGGCTGCATACCTCCATCTTCTAGCAGGTGTGGTCAGCTTCTCAGTGTAATCGGAAGGGACCTGTGAAAAAAAGGTTCAAAAGCACTGATGGGCAAGTGTTCTCCAGACGGTCTTAGAACGGACATTAGCGGTTTTGACAGATAAGGATCCCCCGGGCCATACTAGT
>NZ_LFJT01000170.1:0-276 GCF_001682645.1 Delftia sp. JD2 | reverse complement strand
TCGCCGTCGCTCAGCTGGGTGTAGCCGCCCGGCCATTCGTAGATTTCGTGGCCGTCATGGGCGTGGCCCGGCGGGTCGCGCCGCAGGTGGGTGAGGTCGGCCCGGGGTTTCTTGAAGTCGTAGTCGTCGCTGTAATGGCGGCCCGATTTGATTTCCTGCTCCAGATGCCAGGCGTGGATGTTTTCCTGATCGCCTGCGGCCGCTTTTTCAGGGGGATAAAAGGGAATGGAGGCGCCCCCGGGCAATACGCTGTGCGAGGCAATGATGTCGTCGCAC
>NZ_LFJT01000168.1:0-281 GCF_001682645.1 Delftia sp. JD2 | reverse complement strand
TCGGCCAGGGCCGAGGTGGGCAGGCGCCGGTGCGGATTCGAGGGGCCGGCCATGTTGCGCACCACGGTGGACAGGTCGAACTGCAGCACGCGCTCGTACTGCGCATCGGCCAGGCTGTCGCTCCAGAAACCTGCGGTGCGCGCATAGGCTTCGACCAGGCGCACCTGGGCCTCGTCGCGGCCGGTCAGGCGCAGGTAGGCCAGCGTCTGGTCATCAATGGAGAACATGGCCGCCGTGGCGCCGTATTCGGGGCACATGTTGGAGATGGTGGCGCGGTCGCC
>NZ_LFJT01000167.1:0-289 GCF_001682645.1 Delftia sp. JD2 | reverse complement strand
ACCAACCCGACGAATCCGACGGATCCGACCAACCCCACGAACCCGACAAACCCCACCAATCCGACCAATCCGACGGACCCCACGAATCCGACCAATCCCACGAACCCGACAAATCCGACCAATCCTACGAATCCGACCAATCCCACGGATCCTACGAACCCGACCAACCCCACCAATCCAACAAACCCAACGAACCCGACCAATCCGACCAACCCCACGGATCCCACAAATCCGACCAACCCCACGAACCCGACAAACCCCACCAATCCGACCAATCCCACGGAGCCCA
>NZ_LFJT01000166.1:0-313 GCF_001682645.1 Delftia sp. JD2 | reverse complement strand
CAGGTACAGCTCCACGGCCTTGGAGCCCGGCGCCAGCGAGGATTTGACCCAGGGCTTGCGCGTGAGACCCAGGCGATTGGCGTTGCGCGCCAGCAAGGCGGCGGCAATGACGTTGCGCGGGTTGCTGGTGTTGGTGCAGCTGGTGATGGCCGCGATGATGATGGCCCCATCGGGCATCAGGCCCTGGATCTCCTGGGCGCGGGCGGCCTGCAGCTTGGCCGCATCGGCAATGCCGCGCTCGGCCAGGGCCGAGGTGGGCAGGCGCCGGTGCGGATTCGAGGGGCCGGCCATGTTGCGCACCACGGTGGACAGG
>NZ_LFJT01000165.1:0-313 GCF_001682645.1 Delftia sp. JD2 | reverse complement strand
CAGCGAACTGCCCAACGGCCAGATCGAGCGCTACCACTACGACAGCGCAGGCCACCTCACGCGCATCGATCCGGCTCAGCCTGCGGGCACCTCCAGCGAAACCCAGGCCGCCGACCCCAGCATCCACCTGCGCTACGACCTCTGGGGCCGGCTGGTCCAGCGAACACATGGTGGCCTCACCCTGGCCTTCGAATACGACAGCGCCGGCCGCCTTCTGCGCCTCGTCAACGAGAACGGGGCGCAAAGCCGCTTTGCCTGGGACGCGCTGGACCGGCTCGTGCAGGAAGAAGGGTTTGACCAACGGCTGCAGCGC
>NZ_LFJT01000164.1:0-313 GCF_001682645.1 Delftia sp. JD2 | reverse complement strand
CAGGTACAGCTCCACGGCCTTGGAGCCCGGCGCCAGCGAGGATTTGACCCAGGGCTTGCGCGTGAGACCCAGGCGGTTGGCATTGCGCGCCAGCAAGGCCGCGGCGATGACGTTGCGCGGGTTGCTGGTGTTGGTGCAGCTGGTGATGGCGGCGATGATGACGGCCCCATCGGGCATCAGGCCTTGCGCCTCCTGGGCGCGGGCGGCCTGCAGCTTGGCCGCATCGGCAATGCCGCGTTCGGCCAGGGCCGAGGTGGGCAGGCGCCGGTGCGGATTCGAGGGGCCGGCCATGTTGCGCACCACGGTGGACAGG
>NZ_LFJT01000163.1:0-316 GCF_001682645.1 Delftia sp. JD2 | reverse complement strand
CATGATGATGTCGGGCCGGAAATCCTGGATCAGCTGCACCTGCTTTTCGGTCTGCCCGCCCGACATGGGCACCACCGTGCAGCCGGCGCGCTCGGCGCCGTAGTGCGCGCCCAGGCCGCCCGTGAACAGGCCGTAGCCGTAGGCCACATGCACCATGTCGCCAGGCCGCCCGCCCGCCGCGCGGATGGAGCGCGCCACCAGGTTCGCCCAGTTGTCGATGTCATTCAACGTGTAGCCCACCACCGTGGGCTTGCCCGTGGTGCCCGAGGAGGCATGCACGCGCGCCACCTTCTGGCGCGGCACGGCGAACATGCCG
>NZ_LFJT01000161.1:0-324 GCF_001682645.1 Delftia sp. JD2 | reverse complement strand
TCGCTGTAGTGGTAGAGCTGGCGGCGCCCGAAGCGGTCGATCTGGGCCATGAGGCGCCAAGGGCCATCGACAGGTTCACCGGGCGCAGGACCAAATCCCCAGAGCGTGTCGCCATCGCCGCTGACCGCAAGGATGGCTTGCGGGTTGCGCACCAGTGCCTGCTCCACATGCGACCAGCGCGGGTTCGCAGCCCAGGGCGCTGTGCCGCCGTCCGGCTCCGTGCTGCCGCCGCGCAGCAGCCAGATGTCTTCGCTGGCACTGTGCAGCTGGCCGCCCGGCACCAGAGGCTGGTCGAAGGTGATGACGCGGCCGCTGGCATCCAGC
>NZ_LFJT01000160.1:0-325 GCF_001682645.1 Delftia sp. JD2 | reverse complement strand
GGTTTAAAATCACAGCAGTTTTTCCCTCCACACCTCCCAGAGATACTTTCAGGGTGGCTAAACTTGGCTAAAGGCTTCCGGACCAACCCTTGTTTCTTTATGGTGCTTGTGTCCTGACAACCGCGTAAGGCATGGAAATTCAGCTATTTATCCGATCGTTTATATGGGCGTGCGGCCGCGATATCCTGCAGATGCATCCAGTACTAGTATGGCCCGGGGGATCCGCTCGCACTTAGCCTGTTAAGGGGTTCGCGCTCGTCTAGTCTGTGCTGTTGCCTGGATAGTAAATTATCATGGTACAAACTTTTAAGAGCCAGTTAAATGG
>NZ_LFJT01000159.1:0-328 GCF_001682645.1 Delftia sp. JD2 | reverse complement strand
CGCTGGGCGCACGCCAGCACAGCCAGCTGCAAGGCCTGGGAGAGATCGCCTGGCTCACCTACGGCTCAGGCCATGTGCACGGACTGCAACTCAACGGAGCCAGCCTCATCGACTTCGAACGCGACAGCCTGCACCGCGAAGTCCGCCGCAGCCTGCACTCACCCACCCCTGCAGCAGACGCACACAACCCCCTGCAGGTGCAACGCCAATGGGACAGCCTGGGCCGCCTCACGGCCCTGGGCACCACGGGCCTGCAAGCGCTGCAGCCCACTGACCTGACAGACACCGGCGCCCAGGTCCACACCCTCATAGGCCAGATCCTCGGCCG
>NZ_LFJT01000158.1:0-335 GCF_001682645.1 Delftia sp. JD2 | reverse complement strand
ACGGGCGCCTGGCCCTGCCCGGTGATTCCGTTTGCCGTGAACGTGGTGCAGTACCCCGTGCCGTCGGGCCAGCGCTGCTTCAACCTGGGCCGGGCCATCCGCCGCGCCGTGGAAAGCTTCGACGAAGACCTGAACGTGCAGATCTGGGGCACGGGCGGCATGAGCCACCAGCTGCAGGGCGCGCGTGCGGGCCTGATCAACAAGGAGTGGGACAACCGCTTCCTGGACCTGCTGATCGAGAATCCGGCCGGCCTGGCCAAGATGCCGCATATCGACTACGTGCGCGAGGCTGGCTCCGAAGGCATCGAGCTGGTGATGTGGCTGATCGCGCGCGG
>NZ_LFJT01000157.1:0-340 GCF_001682645.1 Delftia sp. JD2 | reverse complement strand
GGAATTGGTAGACGCACTAGTTTCAGGTACTAGCGGGTAACTCCGTGGAGGTTCGAGTCCTCTCCTGGGCACCAAGTTTAACGACAACCTGCAGAGGTTGCGGTGAACTAAGGAACTATCTTCAGCAGAAGGCAGTTCCCTGGCTTCATGGCTTGGCAGATGACAGTCTCAAGAAAAAAATCGGAGATCGGGATGCTTCTGCAAAAAATGCAGTAGAATTTCAGCTTCAGCAAGCCCAGGTGGCGGAATTGGTAGACGCACTAGTTTCAGGTACTAGCGGGTAACTCCGTGGAGGTTCGAGTCCTCTCCTGGGCACCAAACATGAAAAGGCCGTTGCACA
>NZ_LFJT01000155.1:0-355 GCF_001682645.1 Delftia sp. JD2 | reverse complement strand
CGCCTGGGTCTCACGCGCAAGCCCTGGGTCAAATCCTCGCTGGCGCCGGGCTCCAAGGCCGTGGAGCTGTACCTGAAGGAGGCCGGGCTGCTCACCGAGCTGGAGCAGCTGGGCTTTGGCATCGTCGCCTTTGCCTGCACCACCTGCAACGGCATGAGCGGCGCGCTGGACCCCAGGATCCAGCAGGAAATCGTCGAGCGCGACCTCTACGCCACGGCCGTGCTCTCGGGCAATCGCAACTTCGACGGGCGCATCCATCCCCAGGCCAAACAAGCCTTCCTGGCCTCGCCGCCGCTGGTCGTGGCCTATGCGCTGGCGGGCACGGTGCGCTTCGACATCGAGCAGGACGTGCTGG
>NZ_LFJT01000154.1:0-361 GCF_001682645.1 Delftia sp. JD2 | reverse complement strand
CTCCTGCGGCGTGGCCCAGTGCCAGGAAACCCTGCGCACGGCCATGGCCATCGGTGCCGACCGCGGCATCCTGGTCGAGACCACCGAGGAGCTGCAGCCCCTGGCCGTCGCCAAGCTGCTCAAGGCCCTGGTGGACAAGGAACAACCCGGCCTCATCATCCTGGGCAAGCAGGCCATCGACGACGACGCCAACCAGACCGGCCAGATGCTGGCGGCCCTGGCCGACCTGCCGCAAGCCACCTTCGCCTCCAAGGTTGAAGTCGCTGGCGACAAGGTGAATGTCACGCGTGAAGTGGACGGCGGCCTGGAAACCCTGGCCCTGAGCCTGCCGGCCGTCATCACCACCGACCTGCGCCTGAAC
>NZ_LFJT01000153.1:0-362 GCF_001682645.1 Delftia sp. JD2 | reverse complement strand
GTCGGGCAGCAGGGCCAGCGGCCGCATGTTGCGCAGCGTGCGCGGGAAGGCCGCCAGCGCGCCCACGCCTTCGGTGTCCCAGTACGGCGGGCGGCGGATGTAGGTGGACTGGGGGCGCCAGTCGTACTGGGGCGAGGCTTTGTCGCCATCGTCCTTGCGGATGGCGAACATGGGTTGGTAGACGGCGCGGAATTGCTCCGGACGCACGGCGCGCTCGACGATGGCGTCGATCTCCTCGTCGGCGGGCCACAGGTCCTTGAGGCGGATCTCGCGGCCTTCCACCACGCCCAGCACGTCCTGCTCGATGTCGAAGCGCACCGTGCCCGCCAGCGCATAGGCCACGACCAGCGGCGGCGAGGCCA
>NZ_LFJT01000152.1:0-362 GCF_001682645.1 Delftia sp. JD2 | reverse complement strand
GTCGGGCAGCAGGGCCAGCGGCCGCATGTTGCGCAGCGTGCGCGGGAAGGCCGCCAGCGCGCCCACGCCTTCGGTATCCCAGTACGGCGGGCGGCGGATGTAGGTGGACTGGGGGCGCCAGTCGTACTGGGGCGATGCCTTGTCTCCATCGTCCTTGCGGATGGCGAACATGGGTTCGTAGACGGCGCGGAACTGCTCCGGACGCACGGCGCGCTCGACGATGGCGTCGATATCCTCGTCGGCGGGCCACAGGTCCTTGAGGCGGATCTCGCGGCCGTCCACCACGGCCAGCACGTCCTGCTCGATGTCGAAGCGCACCGTGCCCGCCAGCGCATAGGCCACGACCAGCGGCGGCGAGGCCA
>NZ_LFJT01000151.1:0-391 GCF_001682645.1 Delftia sp. JD2 | reverse complement strand
TATCTTGTCGGTCTCGGTCTTGCCGATGGTCTTGCTGCGGTTCTTGCCGATGGAGATGTTCTCGTCGATGCCGACGTCTTCGTTGCGGTTGTCGCCAATGCTGACCTTCTCGTTGTGGTCCACCCGCTCCGCGCGGTTGTTGTGCACGGTGATGGTCTCGTCGCGGTCCACGGTTTCGGTGCGGTCCCGGTGGATGACGTTGGTCTCGTCCCGGTCCACGGTCTTGCGCCGGTCGTTGCCCACCCATTTGTCCTCGTCGTTCTCGACTTCGGTGAGCTGGTCCTTTTGCGCGTGCAGCCACAGCTGTTCTTGACCGGCCTTGTCCTCGAAGCGGATGGCGTTGGCGTCGCCCGGGCCGTTCTTCATGCCCGCGCCTGCGGCGCCGCCCTTG
>NZ_LFJT01000150.1:0-402 GCF_001682645.1 Delftia sp. JD2 | reverse complement strand
ACCGAAGGCGTGGGCGCGCTGGCGGCCTTCCCGCGCACGCTGCGCAACATGCGGCCGCTGGCCCTGCTGCCCGACAACATCACCACCGACCACCTGTCGCCCTCCAACGCCATCCTGGCCGACAGCGCGGCGGGCGAATACCTGGCGCGCATGGGCCTGCCCGAGGAAGACTTCAACTCCTACGCCACCCACCGCGGCGACCACCTCACCGCCATGCGGGCCACCTTCGCCAACCCGCAGCTGGTCAACGAGATGGCCGTCATCGACGGCGTGCAGCACAAGGGATCGCTGGCGCGCATCGAGCCCGAAGGGCGCGTGGTGCGCATGTGGGAGGCCATGGAAACCTACCTGAACCGCCGCCAGCCGCTGATCATCATCGCGGGCGCCGACTACGGCCAGGGC
>NZ_LFJT01000149.1:0-410 GCF_001682645.1 Delftia sp. JD2 | reverse complement strand
ACCAAAGCCAACCCCGGCAGCTTGGCTGTGGGCACGCCCTTCAACTACGCGTTCTCCGTGTCCAACGCTGCCAGTGCCTTCGGTCCCGCCACCAGCGTGACCATCAAGGACCTGGTGCCGGCAGGCATCAGCATCACGGGAGTGCCGACCGGCGCGAACGTAGCCAGTGCGACCTGCACGCCAAACACCTTCCCGTTTGCGGGCAATGGCAGCTCCGTGCTGACTTGCACGGTGAACTTCACGGCTTCGGTCGCAGCGGGTAGCAACACCAGCTTCAACCTGCCAGCTGTTCCGACGGCGGTGGGCTCGAGCACGAACACGGCCTCCTACGATCCGTCCGGTGGCATCAGCCCGGTCAATCCGACGGCCGGTTGCACGACGGATTGCGCATCGACGCCTTCCACGCCGGT
>NZ_LFJT01000147.1:0-417 GCF_001682645.1 Delftia sp. JD2 | reverse complement strand
AGGCGTCACCGGCGTGGAAGGCGTCGATGCGCAATCCGTCGTGCAACCGGCCGTCGGATTGACCGGGCTGATGCCACCGGACGGATCGTAGGAGGCCGTGTTCGTGCTCGAGCCCACCGCCGTCGGAACAGCTGGCAGGTTGAAGCTGGTGTTGCTACCCGCTGCGACCGAAGCCGTGAAGTTCACCGTGCAAGTCAGCACGGAGCTGCCATTGCCCGCAAACGGGAAGGTGTTTGGCGTGCAGGTCGCACTGGCTACGTTCGCGCCGGTCGGCACTCCCGTGATGCTGATGCCTGCCGGCACCAGGTCCTTGATGGTCACGCTGGTGGCGGGACCGAAGGCACTGGCAGCGTTGGACACGGAGAACGCGTAGTTGAAGGGCGTGCCCACAGCCAAGCTGCCGGGGTTGGCTTTGGT
>NZ_LFJT01000146.1:0-441 GCF_001682645.1 Delftia sp. JD2 | reverse complement strand
CATGGCCTGAGCCGTAGGTGAGCCAGGCGATCTCTCCCAGGCCTTGCAGCTGGCTGTGCTGGCGTGCGCCCAGCGCGTCCAGGGTGTGGGCGATGCGGTGTTCGTATTCGATCTGGTCTGCGACCCCGTTCCCGTTGCCATTGCCGTTCTTGCCGGGCCGGTACAGCTGCTGCACTTCTGCGGTGATGCGGCCCAGAGCATCGCGCTCCAGTGCTATGCGGCTTTGCAGTTGGGCGATGAGGCCGTTGCCGTTGTCTGCGGTGCTGTGTTGCCAGACGCTGGCCGCCGTGAGGCGCCCGGCCGCATCCCATTCGTAGCGGTGGGTTTGTGCGGGCGCATGGGGTGTGGCGGGCAACTGCCGTTCGACCAATCGCCCGCCTTCGTCCCAGCGATAGTGGCTGCTGCTTTGCTGCGCGGCGTTGCCATCCGTGGCTTCCATGA
>NZ_LFJT01000145.1:0-462 GCF_001682645.1 Delftia sp. JD2 | reverse complement strand
GGCATCAGCCCGGTCAATCCGACGGCCGGTTGCACGACGGATTGCGCATCGACGCCTTCCACGCCGGTGACGCCTGGTACTCCTGCGCTGACGGTCACCAAAGCCAACCCCGGCAGCTTGGCTGTGGGCACGCCCTTCAACTACGCGTTCTCCGTGTCCAACGCTGCCAGTGCCTTCGGTCCCGCCACCAGCGTGACCATCAAGGACCTGGTGCCGGCAGGCATCAGCATCACGGGAGTGCCGACCGGCGCGAACGTAGCCAGTGCGACCTGCACGCCCAACACCTTCCCGTTTGCGGGCAATGGCAGCACCGTGCTGACGTGCACGGTGAACTTCACCACACCGGTGGCGGCTGGCAGCAACAGCAGCTTCAACCTGTCGGCTGTGCCGACGGCGGTTGGTTCGAGCACGAACACGGCCTCCTACGATCCAGCGGGTGGCATCAACCCGGTCAATCCGACG
>NZ_LFJT01000144.1:0-506 GCF_001682645.1 Delftia sp. JD2 | reverse complement strand
CCGCTCAGACAACCGCAGCGAGTCAGATCACGAAGCAGTCCTGTCCTTCGGCAGGACTGCAACCCCGCAACCACCACGCCGCAGGCGCTGACATACGGGGAGTTTGCCCGGGCCGTCGCTTCGCTCGGCCTCTATGAGAAAACAGCCGAGCGCAGCGGTGGCGCGTCGGCTGTTTGCATTTCTGGCCTTTGGCATTTTGCTGTTGGCTACCCCAGCCTCCCCCCTTCTGCCCACGCCTGCGTTGGGCGGGATGCGGGGTGGCAAGCCTGCCGAAGGACAGGCTTGCTTCGTTGTCTAGCTCGCCGTGATGTTTGAGTGAAGCGCGCAGCGCGCAACGAGTTTCACGGCGCACCCCGCATCCCGCCCAACGCAGGTCGCCCGCAGCGAAGCGAAGGGTCGTGGGCAGTGCGGGGCGCGCTTCTTTGCCTACTTTCTTATCGCGCGATAAGAAAGTAGGTCGGCCGCCGGGCCGAAACCCGGCCTCGAAAAACAACCACCCGGCAGGG
>NZ_LFJT01000143.1:0-519 GCF_001682645.1 Delftia sp. JD2 | reverse complement strand
GTGGTGCCCATGTCGGGCGGGCAGACCGAAAAGCAGGTGCAGCTGATCCAGGATTTCCGGCCCGACATCATCATGGTCACGCCCAGCTACATGCAGGTGATCGTCGAGGAGATGCAGCGCCAGGGCCTGGACCCGCGCGAGAGCTCGCTCAAGATCGGCATCTTCGGCGCCGAGCCCTGGACCGAGGCCATGCGCCGCGAGATCGAGGGCAAGGCGGGGCTGGATGCCGTGGACATCTACGGCCTGTCCGAAGTCATGGGCCCGGGCGTTGCCAGCGAATGCGTGGAGAGCAAGGACGGGCCGGTGATCTGGGAAGACCATTTCTACCCCGAGATCATCGACCCGGACACGGGCGAGGTGCTGCCCGACGGCAGCGAGGGCGAGCTGGTCTTCACGTCGCTGTCCAAGGAAGCCATGCCCATCATTCGTTACCGCACGCGGGACCTGACGCGGCTGCTGGCGCCGACCTCGCGCAGCTTCCGGCGCATGGGCAAGATCGTGGGTCGCAGCGACGACATG
>NZ_LFJT01000142.1:0-557 GCF_001682645.1 Delftia sp. JD2 | reverse complement strand
GCTTTTTCAGGGGGATAAAAGGGAATGGAGGCGCCCCCGGGCAATACGCTGTGCGAGGCAATGATGTCGTCGCACAGCACCAGGGTGTGCTGGCCCGAGGCATGCTCGAAGAAGTAGTAAATGCCTTCGTGCTCCATCAATCGCGAGACAAAGTCGCAATCGCTTTCGTTGTATTGAACGCAGTAGTCCCAGCTGCGATAGGCGCGCGTGAGTTTCTTTTGCAGGGGATGGCCATAGACGCCCAATACCTGCTCGATGATGTCGGGCACGGTCTGGTTCTGGAAGATGCGAAAGTCGCTCTTGCGCGTGGCCAGCCACAGCCAGGGGCTCAGGCGCGCCTTGTAGGCGTAGTGGCGGTGGTCCTGGCCCTGCATGCCAAAGCGGGTGACGATGCCGTCGATGAAGCGCCTGCCGCCGCCCTGGGTTTCTATTTCTATGGTGGCGTTTTTGCCCAATAGGGCCTTGGGATCGATGCTTTCGCTTTCGCTGAGCATTTCCACATCGAGGCTGAAGAGCTGGCTGATGTTTTCCTGGCCGCGCAATTCACGGAAATGCAG
>NZ_LFJT01000139.1:0-694 GCF_001682645.1 Delftia sp. JD2 | reverse complement strand
CCGACCAGCAGGTCAAGATCCGGGGCTTCCGCATCGAGCTGGGCGAGGTGCAGTCGCAGCTGCTGGCCCAGCCTGAAGTGCGTGAGGCGGTGGTGCTGGCCAAGGAGGGGGCGGGCGGTGCCAGACTGATCGCCTATGTGTCGCTGAATGCAGAAATCACAGAGGGTCTGCTCAAGGGACGACTGGGCCAGGCGCTGCCCGACTACATGGTGCCTTCGGCCATCGTCGTGCTCGAAGCCCTGCCTTTGACGGCCAACGGCAAGGTGGACCGCAAGGCGCTGCCCGAGCCGGAGATGGCGAGTGCGCAGGAATACGAGGCACCGCAGGGCGAGTTGGAAGAAACGCTGGCGCAGATCTGGGCCGAGGTGCTGGGCGTGGAGCGCGTGGGCCGGCAGGACGGCTTCTTCGAGCTGGGCGGGCATTCGCTGCTGGCCCTGGGCCTGCTGGAGCGCGTGCGCGCCCAGGGCCTGCGCGTGCAGGTGCGCACGCTGTTCCAGCATCCGAGGCTGGCGGAGTTTGCGCAGGCGGTGCTGCAGGCGCAGCAGGGGGACCAAGGGGCGCAGGTGGCTGGCGAGATCGATGTGCCGCCCAATGGCATCCCCGAAGGCTGCACGGCGATCACGCCGGACATGCTGACCCTGGTGGCGCTGGATGAGGATGAGATTGCACGCATTGCCGCTGCGGTGCCCGGTGG
>NZ_LFJT01000138.1:0-694 GCF_001682645.1 Delftia sp. JD2 | reverse complement strand
GCAAGCGCTGCAGCCCACTGACCTGACAGACACCGGCGCCCAGGTCCACACCCTCATAGGCCAGATCCTCGGCCGCCGCTACCACTACGACAGCCTGGGCCAGCTCGTCGCCATCGAACAGGCCGGCGCCCCGGGCCAGGCCGCGCAACTGCTGCGCTACGGCTACGACAGCGCAGGGCGCCTGAGAGCGGCCACCGACAGCCAGGCCCCCCAGACCACCACCCGCTGGCAGATCGACCCTGCAGGCAACCGCCTGCCAGCACCAGGTGCAGCCGGTGCACCGGGCCAGACGAACACCCCGGACAACTGGGCTGCCCAGGTCCATGCCCACTGGCGCCACACCGACTTCAACCTCATGGGCCTGGGCCACCTTGCAGGCCAGCGGCAAGGCCCCGTGCAGCGCTGGGAAGACAACCGCATCGGCTTCACCGAAGACTGCGTCTGGCGCTACGACCCCTGCGGCAACCGCATCGCGCAAATGCAGGCAGACCATAGCCAGCAGCAACTGCACTACGACGGAGCCCACCAGCTCATCGCCGTGCGCAGCAGCCAGATCCAGGGCAACGCCGAGCAGCTGCGCCACCACAGCCGCTACACCTACGACGCCCTGGGCCGCAGGCTCAAGCAGCAAGTGGAAAGCGCGGACTCCACAGAATCCACCCGCACCCACTACTACGGCTGGGACGGCGACCGC
>NZ_LFJT01000137.1:0-779 GCF_001682645.1 Delftia sp. JD2 | reverse complement strand
CAGCGAACTGCCCAACGGCCAGATCGAGCGCTACCACTACGACAGCGCAGGCCACCTCACGCGCATCGATCCGGCCCAGCCTGCGGGCACCTCCAGCGAAACCCAGGCCGCCGACCCCAGCATCCACCTGCGCTACGACCTCTGGGGCAGGCTGGTCCAGCGAACACATGGCGGCCTCACCCTGGCCTTCGAATACGACAGCGCCGGCCGCCTGCTGCGCCTCGTCAACGAGAACGGAGCGCAAAGCCGCTTTGCCTGGGACGCACTGGACCGGCTCGTGCAGGAAGAAGGGTTTGACCAACGGCTGCAGCGCTACCGCTGGGACGCGGCTGGCCAGCTCATGGAAGCCACGGACGGCAACGCCGCACAGCAAACCAGCAGCCACTACCGCTGGGACGAAGGCGGCAGATTGGTCGAACGCCAGCTGCCCGCCACACCCCATGCGCCCGCACAAACCCACCGCTACGCATGGGATGCGGCCGGGCGCCTTACGGCGGCCAGCGTCTGGCAGCACAGCACCGCAGACAACGACAACGGCCTCATCGCCCAACTGCAAAGCCGCATAGCACTGGAGCGCGACGCCCTTGGCCGCATCACCGCAGAAGTGCAACAGCTGTACCGGCCTGGCAAGAACGGCAATGGCAACGGGAACGGGGTCGCAGACCAGATCGAATACGAACACCGCATCGCCCACAGCCTGGACACGCTGGGCGCACGCCAGCACAGCCAGCTGCAAGGCCTGGGAGAGATCGCCTGGCTCACCTACGGCTCAGGCCATG
>NZ_LFJT01000136.1:0-804 GCF_001682645.1 Delftia sp. JD2 | reverse complement strand
CGTCGGATTGACCGGGTTGATGCCACCCGCTGGATCGTAGGAGGCCGTGTTCGTGCTCGAACCAACCGCCGTCGGAACAGCCGGCAGATTGAAGCTGGTGTTGCTGCCAGCTGCCACCGGTGTGGTGAAGCTCACCGTGCAAGACAGGATCGCCGTGCCATTGCCCACGAAGGGGAAGGTATTGGGAGTGCAAGTTGCACTGGCCACGTTTGCGCCGGTCGGCACGCCCGTGATGCTGATGCCTGCAGGCACCAGGTCCTTGATGGTCACGCTGGTGGCAGGGCCGAAGGCACCGGCAGCGTTGGACACGGAGAACGCGTAGTTGAACGCAGTTCCCACAGCCAGGCTGCCCGGGTTGGCCTTGGTGACCGTCAGCGCTGGCGTACCAGGCGTGACCGGCGTGGAAGGCGTCGATGCGCAATCCGTCGTGCAACCGGCCGTCGGATTGACCGGGCTGATGCCACCGGACGGATCGTAGGAGGCCGTGTTCGTGCTCGAGCCCACCGCCGTCGGAACAGCTGGCAGGTTGAAGCTGGTGTTGCTACCCGCTGCGACCGAAGCCGTGAAGTTCACCGTGCAAGTCAGCACGGAGCTGCCATTGCCCGCAAACGGGAAGGTGTTTGGCGTGCAGGTCGCACTGGCTACGTTCGCGCCGGTCGGCACTCCCGTGATGCTGATGCCTGCCGGCACCAGGTCCTTGATGGTCACGCTGGTGGCGGGACCGAAGGCACTGGCAGCGTTGGACACGGAGAACGCGTAGTTGAAGGGCGTGCCCACAGCCAAGCTGCCGGGGTTGGCTTTGGT
>NZ_LFJT01000135.1:0-809 GCF_001682645.1 Delftia sp. JD2 | reverse complement strand
TTCAACTACGCGTTCTCCGTGTCCAACGCTGCCGGTGCCTTCGGCCCTGCCACCAGCGTGACCATCAAGGACCTGGTGCCTGCAGGCATCAGCATCACGGGCGTGCCGACCGGCGCAAACGTGGCCAGTGCAACTTGCACTCCCAATACCTTCCCCTTCGTGGGCAATGGCACGGCGATCCTGTCTTGCACGGTGAGCTTCACCACACCGGTGGCAGCTGGCAGCAACACCAGCTTCAATCTGCCGGCTGTTCCGACGGCGGTTGGTTCGAGCACGAACACGGCCTCCTACGATCCAGCGGGTGGCATCAACCCGGTCAATCCGACGGCGGGTTGCACGACGGATTGCGCATCGACGCCTTCCACGCCGGTGACCCCTGGCACGCCTGCGCTGACGGTTACCAAAGCCAACCCCGGCAGCTTGGCTGTGGGCACGCCCTTCAACTACGCGTTCTCCGTGTCCAACGCTGCCAGTGCCTTCGGTCCCGCCACCAGCGTGACCATCAAGGACCTGGTGCCGGCAGGCATCAGCATCACGGGAGTGCCGACCGGCGCGAACGTAGCCAGTGCGACCTGCACGCCAAACACCTTCCCGTTTGCGGGCAATGGCAGCTCCGTGCTGACTTGCACGGTGAACTTCACGGCTTCGGTCGCAGCGGGTAGCAACACCAGCTTCAACCTGCCAGCTGTTCCGACGGCGGTGGGCTCGAGCACGAACACGGCCTCCTACGATCCGTCCGGTGGCATCAGCCCGGTCAATCCGACGGCCGGTTGCACGACGGATTGCGCATCGACGCCTTCCACGCCGGT
>NZ_LFJT01000134.1:0-862 GCF_001682645.1 Delftia sp. JD2 | reverse complement strand
AGGCGTCACCGGCGTGGAAGGCGTCGATGCGCAATCCGTCGTGCAACCGGCCGTCGGATTGACCGGGCTGATGCCGCCGGACGGATCGTAGGAGGCCGTGTTCGTGCTCGAACCCACCGCCGTCGGCACAGCCGGCAGGTTGAAGCTGGTGTTGCCACCGGCCGCCACTGCCGCAGTGAAGTTCACCGTACACGTCAGCACGGAGCTGCCGTTACCCGCAAACGGGAAGGTATTGGGCGTGCAGGTCGCACTGGCCACGTTTGCGCCGGTCGGCACGCCCGTGATGCTGATGCCTGCAGGCACCAGGTCCTTGATGGTCACGCTGTTGGCAGGGCCAAACGCTCCAGCCGCATTCGCTACCGTGAAGGCGTAGTTGAACGCAGTCCCCACAGCCAAGCTACCGGGGTTGGCTTTGGTGACCGTCAGCGCAGGCGTACCAGGCGTGACCGGTGTGGTGGGTGTCGACGCGCAGTCTGTTGTGCACCCTGCCGTCGGATTGACAGGGCTGATGCCACCCGACGGATCGTAGGAAGCCGTGTTCGTGCTCGAACCCACAGCCGTCGGAACAGCTGGCAGATTGAAGCTGGTGCTGCCACCCGCTGCCACTGCCGCAGTGAAGTTCACCGTACACGTCAGGACGGAACTACCGTTACCCGCAAACGGGAAGGTGTTGGGCGTGCAGGTCGCGCTGGCCACGTTTGCACCGGTCGGCACGCCCGTGATGCTGATCCCCGCAGGCACCAGGTCCTTGATGGTCACGCTGGTGGCGGGACCAAACGCTCCAGCGGCGTTGGACACGGAGAACGCGTAGTTGAAGGGCGTGCCCACAGCCAAGCTGCCGGGGTTGGCTTTGGTGACCGTC
>NZ_LFJT01000133.1:0-964 GCF_001682645.1 Delftia sp. JD2 | reverse complement strand
GCCGGATCGATGCGCGTGAGGTGGCCTGCGCTGTCGTAGTGGTAGCGCTCGATCTGGCCGTTGGGCAGTTCGCTGGCCACGATGCGCCCCTGGCCATCGCGCTGGTGGCGTTGGCGCTGGCCCAGGGCGTTGTCCACTTCGATGAGCGCGCCCCAGCGGTCGTAGTGGTAGTGCGTGCTGTGGCCCGAGCAGTCGGTGTAGCTGAGCAGTTGGCCCGCGTCGCTCCAGGCCAGCTGTTTGCTGCCGCCCTGGGCGTCTTCGATGCGCCGGGGGCTGTCGCAGGTGAGCGGCGCTTCCTGGGGGTCGGGGTAGTGGTAGCGCTCGGTGCTGCCATCGGCCTGGGTGATCTGGGTGAGGCGGCCCCAGGCGTCATATTCGTAGCCGGTGGTGGCCCCTGCGGTGTCAGTGCTTTGCAGCAGGCGGCCCGTGGCTTCGTCGTGTTCCTGCTGGGTGCTGCGCCCGTCGGGCAGTTGCACGCCGATGAGCCGGCCCTGGCCATCACGCCTGAGGTGGACGCTGCGCCCCAGCGGGTCGGTGCGCGAGGCCAGGCGGCCGAAGCTGTCGTAGGCCTGCAGCCAGCGGCTGCCATCGGCCTTGTGGTGGGCGATGAGGCGCGACAGGCCCGCTGCGCCTTCGAAGTAGTAGGTCTCGATGCGATCCAGGCTGTCGCTGACGCGGGTGGCGGCGCGTGGCTGGCCGTCGGGGCCCGGGGGCTGGGCCAGGTAGTCGAAGCGGTAGCTGAGGCCTTCCTGGTTGCTGTGCTCGATGACGCGGGCGCCGGGCTGGGCGCTCTCGTAGCGGTAGCGGTGCCAGGGTCCGCTGGCATGGCGGTGGGCGCTGATGCGGTGGTGGTCCCATTCGAATTCGCGCACGAGCTGGCCTGCGCGGTCGTGGACGGTGATGAGGTCGCCTGCGCTGCTGTAGCCGTAGCGCACGAGGGCGATGGGGGTGGACAGGGGATGCA
>NZ_LFJT01000132.1:0-1593 GCF_001682645.1 Delftia sp. JD2 | reverse complement strand
CCGCCCGGCCCTGGCCGGGTGGGCGCGCTGCCGTCAGGGTAAACACGGGCGGCCCTACACTCGGTGCCCATGAATTCCCCCTCGATGCAACCGGTGGCGCTCGGTCAAAGCGCATTGCAAGTCAGCCCCATCTGCCTGGGCACCATGACGTTCGGCGAGCAGGTCGGCGAGGCCGAGGCCTTCGCCATCATGGACCGCGCGCTGGAGCGCGGCGTGGACTTCTTCGACACGGCCGAGATGTATGCCGTGCCCGCACGCGCCGAAACCTGCGGCGCCACCGAAACCATCATCGGCCGCTGGTTCGCCCAGCGCCCCGGCGCGCGCGCCAAGGTCGTGCTGGCCACCAAGGTGGCCGGTCCTTCGCGGGGCATGCCCTGGGTGCGCGAGGGCAAGGGCATGACGGCGGCCGACATCGCCGCCTCCTGCGAAGGCAGCCTGCGCCGCCTGGGCACGGACGTGATCGACCTCTACCAGATCCACTGGCCCGAGCGCAACGTGCCGGCCTTCGGCCAGCTGTACTACGACCCGTCCAAGGAAAGCTCGCAGACCGGCATCCACGAGCAGCTCGAGGCGCTGGGCCGCCTGGTCCGTGAAGGCAAGGTGCGCCACATCGGCCTGTCCAACGAAACGCCCTGGGGCGTGCACGAATTCGTGCGCCTGGCCGAGCAGCACGGCCTGCCGCGCGTGGCCTCGGTGCAGAACGCCTATTGCCTGCTCAACCGCAGCTGGGAAAACGGCATGGACGAAAGCTGCCACCGCCTGGGCGTCTCGCTGCTGGCCTATTCGCCGCTGGCCTTCGGCCTGCTCACGGGCAAGTTCGACGTGCATGCGCCCACCGATCCCGCTGCGCCGCAGGCCGCACGCATTGCGCGCTACGAGTCCGTGCGCAAGCAGCGCTGGGGCCGGCCCGAAGCCCTGGCCGCCGCGCGCCGCTACAACGCGCTGGCGCGCGAGCACGGCATGACGCCCACGCAGCTGGCGCTGGCGTTTTGCTACACCAAGTGGCAGGTGGCCAGCACCATCATCGGCGTGACCTCGGTGGCCCAGCTCGATGAGGACCTGAACGCCTGGGGCACACAACTGTCGCCCGAACTGCTGTCGGCCATCGACGCCATCCGCTGGGAAGTGCGCGACCCTGCGCAATAGGCCTAGGCCCTGCGCAATAGGCCTAGGCCCTGCGCCTTCAGCGGCTGCACTCGCCCTTGAGCGCAGCGGCCGCCAGCATGGGCAGGCTCAGCAGGCCCATGCCGCCGCCCTTGAACTCGCCCTTCATGCAGTCGCCCTGGGCGGCCTCGCGCATGCCGCTGGCCAGCGGGTCCTCGCGCTGCGCAGGGATCTGGGGCCTGACCAGGCCTTGCCGGGCCGCCGACTGCACGGCCTCGCGGCCTGCGGCCGAGTCCAGCAGGCGGCCCATGGCCCTGGCGCTGCGCGCGGCGTCCGGAGCGGCCTCGGTGTCGGCGGGCACAGGCGCTTGCGCGGCGGCTGTCGCGGCCTGCTCCGTGGCCTTTGCAGCCCCTGCGCTTTGCCTTGATGGCGGTGCGACGGCGGCGGTGTCCGGCCGTCGCGTAGGCGCGGGCGCCGCTCCGGGCCGGG
>NZ_LFJT01000131.1:0-2008 GCF_001682645.1 Delftia sp. JD2 | reverse complement strand
CGGGCCGGGTGGGCCTGGCGGCCCCGGCGCCATGGGTGCCCAGGCGCAGCCGGTGTCCGTGGGCGTGGTGGAGCGGCGCGACATGCGCGTGCTGATCAGCGCCATCGGCACCATGAACCCGCGCGCCACGGCCGTGGTGCGCGCCAAGGTGTCGGGCGAGTTGCTGCGCCTGCATTTCAAGGAAGGCGACGAGGTCAAGGCCGGCCAGCTGCTGGCCGAGATCGATCCGCGCAGCTTCCAGGCCAGCTTCAACCAGATCCAGGGCACGCTGCAGCGCGACCAGGCGCTGCTCAAGAACGCCCAGCTGGACCTGCAGCGCTACAAGGAGCTGCAGGCACAGGATTCCATTGCCGGCCAGCAGGTCGATACCCAGGCTGCGCTGGTGCGCCAGTACCAGGGCACGGTGGCCGCCGACCAGGCCCAGGCCGATGCGGCCAAGCTGCAACTGAGCTACACGCGCATCACGGCGCCCATTGCGGGCCGGCTGGGCCTGCGCCAGGCCGACCGGGGCAATGTGGTCAACCCTTCGGATGCCAACGGCATCGTCACCATCACCCAGGTCAAGCCCATCGACGCGGTGTTCTCCGTGCCCGAGGCCCATGTGGGCACGCTGGCGCGGCGCCTGGCCGAGGGGCGCGAGCTGCCCGTGGAGCTGTGGGATCGTGACCTGAAGCAGCAACTGGGGCGCGGCCGCCTCAATGCGGTGGACAACAGCATCGACATCGCCACCGGCACCATCAAGGCCAAGGCCGCCTTCGACAATGCCGAGGGCCGGCTGTTCGCCAACCAATTCGTCAACGTCAAGCTGGAAGTGGACCGGCTGGAGCAGGCGCTGACCGTGCCGACCACGGCCGTGCAGAACAACTACGTCTACCTGGTCCAGGAGGATGGCACGGTGACGCAGCGGCGCATCGCCGTGGGCGTGACCGATGGCGACCGCGTCAGCGTCAAGGGCGAACTCAAGCCTGGCGAGCAGGTGGTGGTCGATGGCATTGACCGCCTGCGCGAAGGCGCCAAGGTCACGGTGATCGAGCCCGACAAGGTGCAGAAGGTGGACCAGGCCGTGCAGGATGCCTCCGGCCAGCCGCGCGGCATGCGCAATCTGCCGCCCGATGTGCGCGCCAAGCTGGCGACCATGAACCCCGACGAGCGCAAGGCCTACCTGCAGAAGCTGCGTGCCGAGCGCGGTGGGCAGCGCAATGGTGGTAACGGTGGCAGTGGTGGTAACGGTGGCAGTGGTGGTAACGGCGGCAACGGCGGCAACGTGACCGCGCCGGCGGCCGAAGGCTCCGCGCCCGCAGGCCAGTCGCCGGCACCGTCGCCCGGATCGCCCCAGCCTTCGCCCGGCCCGACGCCTGCCGCGCCTTCTGCGCCTGCTGCTCCGGCGGCTCCCGCTCCGGCCGGGCGCTGAGCAGCGCCCCGGCACCTGAAGACTGCAAGCCCTTCCAGGCGGCCCCATGAATCTTTCCCGCATCTTCATCCTGCGACCCGTCGCCACCTCGCTGCTGATGGTGGCGGTGCTGATCGCCGGCCTGCTGGCCTACCGGCTGTTGCCGATCTCGGCCCTGCCCGAGGTGGACTACCCCACCATCCAGGTCACCACGCTGTACCCCGGTGCCAGCCCCGACGTGATGACCTCCAACGTCACGGCGCCGCTGGAGCGCCAGCTCGGCCAGATGCCGGGGCTGTCGCAGATGTCGTCCACCAGCTCGGGCGGCGCCTCGGTGATCACGCTGCGCTTTGCGCTGGACATGGCCATGGACGTGGCCGAGCAGCAGGTGCAGGCCGCCATCAACGCGGGCTCCAACCTGCTGCCCAGCGACCTGCCCATGCCCCCGCTGTACAGCAAGGTCAACCCGGCGGACGCGCCCATCCTCACGCTGGCCATCACCTCGCCCTCGCTGCCGGTGATCCGCGTCAATGACCTGGTGGAAAACCGCCTGGCGCCCAAGCTCTCGCAGGTCAACGGCGTGGGCCTGGTGGCGATTGCCGGCGGGCGCCGGCCTGC
>NZ_LFJT01000130.1:0-2105 GCF_001682645.1 Delftia sp. JD2 | reverse complement strand
CCTTCTTTGATCTGACCTTTCTTGGCGAATCAAGAAAGGGCAGTCGGCCGCCGGGCCGAGACCCGGCCTCGAAAAACAACCACCCGGCAGGGGGAGATGAGCCCCCTGCACTCGCTGACAAGCCGCGGTCACAGCCCCAAATCACAAGCCCATTGTTTCCACCACGGAACCAACCGCGTTCCACCACCCTCCTTTGCCAGCCGCCCCTGTCTCCCTAGAGTGAAAGCAAAAGGAGACAAGCATGTTCGAAGCCAATCTATTCCAGGGCCAGCGCGTCCTGATCACCGGGGGCGGCACGGGGCTGGGCCTGGCCATGGCGGCCAAGCTGGCGGAACTGGGTGCCGAGCTGCACCTGTGCGGCCGGCGACGCTCCGTGGTGCAGCAGGCCTGCGAGATGCTGAACAACGACACGGGCGCGCAGGCCTTTGCGCATGAACTCGACATTCGCCAGCCCGAGGCCGTGCACACCGTCATCGACCGCATCTGGGCCGAACACGGCCCGCTGACGAGCCTGGTCAACAACGCGGCCGGCAACTTCGTCAGCCGCACCGAGGACCTGAGCATCAACGGCTTCCATGCCATCTCGGACATCGTCTTCCGGGGCACCTTCTACGTCACCCAGGCCGTGGGCCGCCGCTGGATCGCCGAAGGGCTGCCGGGCTCGGTGCTGTCCATCGTCGTCACCTGGGTGGACACGGGTTCGCCCTTCGTCGTGCCCTCGGCCATGTCCAAGGCCGGGCTGGACGCCATGACCAAATCGCTGGCCGTGGAATGGGGCCCCAAGCGCATACGGTTCAACGCGATTGCGCCGGGCGTGATTCCCACCCAGGGCGCCAGCCAGCGCCTGCGCCCCAGGATTGACGGCAACGAGGACTCGGCCGACCGCCGCCGCCTGGACAACCCCACGCGCCGCCTGGGCACGGGCGAGGACATCGGCAACATGGCCGCCTTCATCCTGGCCCCGGGCAACACCTGGCTCAACGGCCAGACCATCACGCTGGACGGCGGCGACGCCCTGGCCAATGGCGCCTACTTCACCGAATACCAGGCCTGGGACGATGCCGACTGGGCGCGCGCCCGGCAGATGGCCAAGGCCGCCAACCAGCCCAACGTCAACGATGGGGAGCAGGAGGCCACGCCCACATGAGCACCGCCGCCACGCCCCATTCCACCCTGGTCTTCGAACAGCGCACGCTGACCGGCGCCGCCCAGCAGCAGCGCGGCCGCCAGCTGGCCCAGGGCCTGCGCAGCCTGGGCCTGGCCGAAGGCGACGTGCTGGCCGTCTTCCTGCGCAACGGAATCGAATACGCCGATGTGGTCCATGCCTGCCGCATTGCGGGCATCTACTACTGCCCCATCAACTGGCATTTCACGGCCACGGAGATCGACTACATCCTGGCCGACAGCGGCGCCCGCGCCCTCATCACCAGCCAGGACCTGCTCGACGGCCTCAAGGGCGAACTCTATGCGGACCTGCCCCGGCGCGTCGCCCATGCACGCGAGCCGGAGCAGGACTACGAAACCTGGCTGGCCGCCCAGGCACCCTACGAGGGCCCGCTGGTCGCGCCGCGCGGCCACATGGCCTATACATCGGGCACCACGGGCCGCCCCAAGGGCGTGCTGCGCAAGGCGTTTCCCGTGGAAGAACTGCCCCGGCGCCTGGCCGTGAACCAGGCGCTGATCGCCACCGCCTACGGCCTGCAGCCCGGCGCGCGCACCCTGCTGACCGCGCCCATCTACCACAGCGCACCCAGCCTGTACTTCCAGAACGCGCTCATGCTCAGCGAGCTGGTGGTGCTGGAGCAGCGCTTCGACCCCGAGCGCTTCCTGCAGCTGGTGCAGGAGCACCGCATCGACACCGCCTACATGGTGCCCATCATGTACGTGCGCCTGCTCAGGCTGCCGCGCGAGGTGCGCGAGCGCTACGACATCTCCTCGCTGCGCTTCATCGCCTCCACCGGCTCGCCCTGCGCGCCCGAGGTCAAGAAGGCCATGATCGAGTGGATGGGGCCCATCATCAACGAGACCTATGCCTCCAGCGAGTCGGGCCTGGTCACCTTCATCGGCTCGGCCGACGCCCTCACCCACCCGGGCAGCGCGGGCCT
>NZ_LFJT01000129.1:0-2539 GCF_001682645.1 Delftia sp. JD2 | reverse complement strand
CGTGGACGGTGATGAGGTCGCCTGCGCTGCTGTAGCCGTAGCGCACGAGGGCGATGGGGGTGGACAGGGGATGCAACGGGTCCTGTGTGAGGTCCACGCCTGTGACTCGCCAGCCGTCGTCGGCGCCCCACAGTCCGTTCAGTCCCTGCGCGTCCTTGCCACCATGGATGCGCTGGTGCAGCAGCCGGTAGCGCCGGCCTGTGCCGTCGCTCAGCGAGACCAGGCGGCCTGCGGGGATGAGGTCCTTGCTGGCACTGTGGCCGGCCTCGGGTGTGGTGCCGTCGCTGTAGTGGTAGAGCTGGCGGCGCCCGAAGCGGTCGATCTGGGCCATGAGCCGCCAGGGACCGTCGACAGGTTCACCGGGCGCAGGGCCAAAGCCCCAGAGCGTGTCGCCATCGCCGCTGACCGCGAGGATGGCTTGCGGGTTGCGCACCAGTGCCTGTTCCACATGCGACCACCGAGGATTGGCGGCCCAGGGCGCAGTACCTCCGTCCGGCTCCGTGCTGCCGCCGCGCAGCAGCCAGATGTCCTCGCTGGCACTGTGCAGCTGGCCGCCCGGCACCAGAGGCTGGTCGAAGGTGATGACGCGGCCGCTGGCATCCAGCAGCAAGGTGGCCTCGTCCTGCAGGCGGATGCTGAGCTCCTGCAGCAGGTGCCAGCCATGGCCCAGCAGGCCGCAGGCCGCGCCGTGCTCGGGGTTGACGTAGCTGCTGTACTGGCGCTGCCAGGCCACAGGCAGCGCGGCCGACGGCAGGGCAAAGTCCAGGTCTTGTGCGCCCAGCAGGACCTTGGCGCCCAGCTGGGGGTTGACGGGGGAGCTGACGGTGATGCCGTCCGGGCAGACGGAGCAGGCCAGGCCCCCCTGGCTGCCGATGAGCACGGTGAGCGAGCCGGTGACGATCTTGCCCTTGACGACGCTGTCGGTGATGCGGGCTGCGGGTTGGCCACTCATGCGAGGCTGCTCCTGGAGAGATGAGAGAGAACGGGAGGGTGGATGCGGGGAGTGCAGGGGTTGCAGGACATGCGGGCCTCAGCAGTTGAGCCTGTCCGTGGGCGAGAGAATCTGGATGTCGCCGGGCGTGATGCGGATGGTGCTTTCGCCGCAGGTCAGCAGGATTTCCTGCTGGGCTTCGAGCCGGATCTTGGCGGCGTTGAGCTCAATGCTTTGCCCATCCATGGTGAGCTGGGAGGCCTTGCCGCCTCCGCCCCCACCGCTGCCGCCGCCACCACCACCGCCACCGGGCGCCGTGATGTTCATGGCCATGCCGCCACCGGCTCCGCCTCCCGCGCCACCACCGCCACCGCCACCACCACCGCCACCACCGCCCACGGTCAGCGAGTACTGCGAGCCCACTTCCGTGCTTTGCTTGCTGCCGACCTTGACCTGGCGCTCCTGCCCCACGGTGAGGTTCTGGCTCATGCCGACCGTGGTCTGCATGGCCACACCGATGTTCTCCATGTAGTTGACGCCGATGTTCATCATCTTCATCACACCCACGTTCTGCATGTAGGCCATGCCTATGGTCTGGGTCTTGAGCAGGCCCACCGTGACGTGCCAGTTCTGGCCTATCTTGTCGGTCTCGGTCTTGCCGATGGTCTTGCTGCGGTTCTTGCCGATGGAGATGTTCTCGTCGATGCCGACATCCTCATTGCGGTTGTCGCCGATGCTGATCTTCTCGTTGTGGTCCACCCGCTCCGTGCGGTTGTTGTGCACGGTGATGGTCTCGTCGCGGTCCACGGTCTCCGTGCGGTCCCGGTGGATGACGTTGGTTTCGTCACGGTCCACGGTCTTGCGCCGGTCGTTGCCCACCCATTTGTCTTCGTCGTTCTCGACTTCGGTGAGCTGGTCCTTCTGGGCATGCAGCCACAGCTGTTCGGCGCCCGCCTTGTCCTCGAAGCGGATGGCGTTGGCGTCGCCCGGGCCGTTCTTCATGCCCGCGCCTGCGGCGCCGCCCTTGCTCGATCTGGTCTTGATGCCCGATTGCGTGGCGTTGGCCGGCAGCGCCCAGGGCGGCATGTTGGCCGCGTTGTAGACGCAGCCCGTGACCAGCGGGTAGTCAGGGTCGCCGTTGAGGAAGTCGACGACGACTTCATGCCCTATGCGCGGAATGGAGATGGCCCCGAACCCCGGGCCTGCCCAGTTCGTGGCCACGCGGATCCAGCAGCTGGAGTTCTCGTTCATGCCGCCCAGCCGGTCCCAGTGGAACTGCACCTTGATGCGGCCGTATTCGTCGGTCCAGATTTCTTCTCCGGCCGGGCCCACGACGACGGCGGTCTGCGGGCCCGTGGTGCGCGGCTTGGGCGTGGTGCGCTGTGGCGTGTAGGCAAGACTCGTGGGCTGGGCCTGCAACTCGTAGCGCTGGAAGGAGCCGTCTTCCGCGGCGCTGCCCTTGGCGCCGGGCGCCACGGCACTGACGCGGGGATTCTCCTTCAAGTGGTAGCTCAGGCCCGTGATCAGGTACTGCTGGTTCTGGTCGCCGCGCGGGTAGTTGTAGAGGCTGAAGGTGTAGCCCGTGGCCAGCGCCCGGTGGCAGGACTG
>NZ_LFJT01000128.1:0-2731 GCF_001682645.1 Delftia sp. JD2 | reverse complement strand
CCCGCCGTGGCCACCGCAGCGGCGGCCAGGGCGGGCTTGCCCGATGCCGCGCGCAACTTGGCTGCGCCCGCCTTGCCGGAGGCAGGCTTGGAGGAGACAGGCTTGGCAGTTGCGGCTTTGGAGGCCTTGGCCTTGGCCTGCCTGGCATGGGCTGCCGGGCTGAAGGACACCGCGGACAGCGCGACCAGCAGCACGGCCACCCCGGCGGCCCGCGCATGCAGGCGCAGCAGGCCGGTGGGTGGCAGTGCCAGGGGACGCGCTTTTTCAGGCATCAGGAGCCGGTTCCTTCATGGGTGATGCGCCATTGTCCCTTTTCGCGCTGCATGCGCAGGGTCTTGCGGGTAGTGGTCTTGAGCGCGCCCGATGCGTAGTACTGGCGGAACTGGGCCGTGGCCTTGTCGCCATCCACGGTCACCTTCAGGTCGCGCACATTGACGACGATGGCGGTGCGGCCAACGATGCGCTGGCGGCGCTGTTCCTTCCACTTGGCCAGGCTGCTGCCATCGGCCGGGGAGAAGTGGTCGCTGTAGGCGTCCAGGTAGCGGTCCATGTCCTGGCCGGCCCATGCGGTGGACCAGGCCTTGACGGCGGCTTCCACTTCCTGCGCGGCAGCCGATTGTGCGGCCTTCTTCTCATCGACGGCAGGCGCTGCCTTGGCAGGCTCGGCGGCGGCCACGGCGGTGGCGGCTGCTGCGGTAGCCGGAGCGGCGGCCTTGGCCGCTGCCTGCCTGGCTTCCTCGGCCGCGCGGGCCTTGTCCTGTGCTGCCTGAGCGGCCTTTTCCTGGGCCAGCTTGGCCTCTGCCGCCTTGGCTTCCGCCGCCTTGGCCTGGGCCAGCTTGGCTTCTGCAGCCTTGGCCTCGGCAGCCTTGGCTTCTGCAGCCTTCGCTTCCGCCGCCTTGGCCTGGGCGGCCTTGGCATCGGCGGCCTTCACTTCAGCGGCCTTGAATTCGGCAGCCTTGGCCTCTGCGGCCTTGGCTTCGGCGGCGCGGGTCTCGGCCAGCTTGGCGTCGGCTTCGCGGGCCTGGGCTGCCTTGGCATCGGCCACCTTGGTCGAGGCGGCCGTCGCTGTGGCCGTGGCCTGGGCCGTCTTGACCTGGGCGCCGCCCTGCTTGGGGAAGATCTGCGTGATCAGGGCCAGCTTGGGCTGGATGGCCTGGCGCGACCCGTCCAGCTGCAAGGCCTTGGCATAGGCATCGCTGGCCATGCGCGCATACAGGTCGCCCAGGTTCTCATGCGCCGTGGCGTAGCTGGGGTTGGTGCGAATGGCCTGCTCCAGCACTTCCGAGGCCTTGCGCTCCTGGCCCTCGGCGGCGTACAGCACGGCCAGGTTGTTGTAGGGCTCGGGCAGGCTGGGGTAATCACGGGTCAGCGCCGTGAAGATCTTGATGGCCTGGGCGTTCTGGCGCTGCTCCGCCGCGATCACGCCCTGCAGAAAGCGCATCTGCACATCGGCCGGGTTCTGCTTGAGGTAGGCCTCGGCCTGCTTGGCGGCCTGGGGCGCCTTGCCCTGCTCCAGCAGCCGGGAGACCTCGTCCACCGCCTCCTGCGACGCATGGGCAAACGCCCCGCACAAAGCGGCCCCCAGGCTGAAGGCGGCAATGGCCACAGGTCGGGCTATCCGCAAATAGGTACGACCCGGCACTCGCGACGGAACTCTGGACGAAATCAGCATATGGGCGCTCTCTACGCAATGAAAGTTGGAAGACGGGCCTGTTCGCTTTTGGGCTTCTTGCACACGCCGATATGCGCCTGCAGCCAAAAGCCAGCGATTTTATAGGCGAAAGCCACCTTGCCCCGCTGCATGGGTCCTTGAGACAAGGGCCATGAAACACGGCGCAAAGCCTGCTCCGAGGTAACGGAGCGGACCGGGCGGCGTTACGTAACGTGTGCCGTAACAGACCGTTGCTGAGACATTGTGATCAATAACAAAAACCATACAAATCAATATCTTAGGAAGATTCCTAGGCCATCCAGACCTGCCACCGGCACATGGCATGCATGTTGCACAAAAGGGCTCGACAGATTTCACGGCTTCCAAGCCACCGTCTGACCTTGTCGTTTCAACCCTTGTCTGGAGAGAGCAAATGACCGCCCAATCGATGCAGCCCACTGGCAACACCACCGTCAGCCCCGTGCAGTTTGCTGACCAGCAGCCCTCCACCGTTGTGCTTGCACAGCTGGGCACATCGAACACGCAGCCCGGCGCGGCTGCGGTGCTCATGCCCCGGGGCGCCGGTCCCGCCACGATGTCCCAGGTCAGCCCGGGCGTGCAGATCGTGCGCAACGGAGAAACCCTGATGGCCCAGCCCGGCAGCGCGCTGCAGGTGGGCGACAAGATCATCGTGCCCGCCGACGGCAGCGCCAAGGCGCTGTTCCAGGGCAAGGACGGCCAGACCCTGGTCGGCACCTTCGAGGGCGGCACGCAGGCCACGCTGACCCAGCGCGACGGCGACGGCGCAGGGGCCATGGTGCTGGACCTGGCCTCTGGCAACGTCCAGGTGGCACCCGCCAATGACGGCGACGCCCTGGGCCTGATCGTCACCAAGGAAAGCGCCGCGGCCGCAGCCGGTGGCTCCGTGCTCAGCGACTTCCTGCTGGCCGGCCTGATCGGCGCGGGCGGCGTGGGCCTGATCGCAGCAGCCAACAGCAGCGACGACGATCCGGCGCCCCCGCTCCCGACCGACCCCACCAACCCGACGAATCCGACGGATCCGACCTACCCCACGAACCC
>NZ_LFJT01000127.1:0-2774 GCF_001682645.1 Delftia sp. JD2 | reverse complement strand
GCGCGCCAGCCGCATCCGCCGGCTGGCGCATTCTCTTGATCGACATCTGCCCCGTCTTCACTGGCACGCATGATCTTTCGCACATCGGACAAAACCCCTCCCCCTCCACCACCGCGCCAAGATGTGGCGCAAGCGGCCGAGAGCGCGCGCAAGTTGCTGCACCGGCGTGCGCTGGTCGGCGCAGCGGCCAGCAGCCTACCCATTCCGGGCTTGGACTGGCTGGTGGATGCGGCACTGCTGGCGCGGCTGCTGCCACGCATCAACCGCGAATTCGGCCTCACACCCGAACAGTTGGACAAGCTGGAACCCGGCAAGCGCGAGCAGGTGCAAAAGGCCGTGGCCATGGTGGGCTCGGTGCTGATCGGCAAGCTGATCACGCGCGACATGGTGGTGCGCCTGGCGCGCGCGGCCGGCATGCGCATGACAGCCACGCAGGCCGCCAAGTACGTGCCGCTGGCAGGCCAGGCCGCAGCGGCAGCGCTGGGCTATGCCACGCTACGCTATCTGGGCGAGCGGCATATCCAGGACTGCATTCGTGTGGTCGAGCACGCAGAACTCGACATTCCCTCGCGGCTGGATCGCACGGCGCGCAAGGTCGAGCAAACAGGTCAGCAATTAGAAGAGGCTAACAAGGCCGATAGGACCGACAAGGACGGGCGCGAGGCCGAGCCTGCCCCCGAGCCTTCCAGCAAGCGCCCGCGCTTCTGGCGCCAGCCCGATCGCGGCCCCTGGGGCCGCTCCCAGTAGACGGCTATCAGCCCAGGTCCGACGCCTGGTGGCGCTCGGGCACCTGGGTGGCTTCATCTCCCCAGGTACGATTCACGCGGCGGCCGCGCAGCACGGCCGGCCTTTGGGCAATCTCCCTGGCCCAGCGCATGACATGCGTGTATTCATGGGCTGAAAGGAACTCGGCCGCGCCATACACCTCGTTGAGCACCAGGGCCCCATACCAGGGCCAGATGGCGATATCGGCAATGCTGTAGTTCGCCCCTGCAATGAACGGGTGCAGGGCCAGCTGGCGATCAAGCACATCGAGCTGGCGCTTGGTCTCCATGGTGAAGCGGTTGATGGGGTACTCGAACTTCTCGGGCGCATAGGCATAGAAATGCCCGAAACCGCCGCCAAGGTAAGGTGCCGACCCCATCTGCCAGAACAGCCAGTTCAGCGTCTCGGTGCGCGCAGCGGGCTCGGCAGGCAGCAGCGCACCAAACTTCTCGGCCAGGTACAGCAGGATGGAGCCTGACTCGAACACGCGCACCGGCGGCTCGACGCTGCGGTCCACCAGCGCCGGGATCTTGGAGTTGGGATTGACCTCGACAAAGCCGCTGGAGAACTGGTCGCCTTCACCGATGCGGATCAGCCACGCGTCGTACTCCGCGCCGGCATGGCCCAGCGCCAGCAGTTCCTCCAGCATGATGGTGACCTTCACGCCGTTGGGCGTGGCCAGCGAATACAGCTGCAGCGGCTGCTGCCCCACCGGCAATGCCTTGTCATGGGTGGGACCGGCGACCGGGCGGTTGATGTTGGCAAAGGTGCCGCCCGAAGGCGCTGGCTGCCATACGGCGGGCGGGACATAGGTGGAGCTGTCGGTCATGCAGGGTTCCTGTGGTTCGCGGGCTGGGGAGAGGTGCCCGGCTGAAGGCGATTGTCCCGTCACCGGCGCGCTCTTGCCGGCGTGCACGGAACGCCGCCACGGCGCCCGGGGATTTGCCACAATCGCGGCATGACTGCCGCCCCCACCTCCGCCCGCCAGCTCTGGCTCATGAAGAACGAGCCCGACGAATTCTCCATAGACCACGCGCTGGCCGCGCCGCAGGCCACCATCGCCTGGGACGGTGTGCGCAACTACCAGGCGCGCAACTTCATGCGCGATGCCATGCAGGTGGGCGATGGGGTGCTGTATTGGCACTCCAGTTGCGCCGAGCCCGGCATCTACGGCATCGCCCGCATTGCAGGCAACCTGCGCGTCGATGCCTCGCAGTTCGACCCGCGCAGTCCCTACTACGACCCCAAGTCCTCGCCCGACAAGCCACGCTGGCTCACGCTGGACGTGCAGGCGCTGCGCAAGACACGCACGCTGCAGATCGCCGAGCTGCGCGAGCATCCCGAGCTTGCCGGCATGCGTGTACTGCAAAAGGGCAACCGCCTGTCGATCACGCCGGTCACGCCCGAGGAATGGGCCTTCATCGAAGGCCTGCTCCAACCCGCCTGAGCTGCCGACCCGCCCGCTGCGGGCTGCTTTCTTACAAGCAAGAAGCTTCTCTCCTGCACGCCGGACCTGGACCGGCCGCTATGCTTTTGGGCATTTGCGAACCTGGATTTCGCATGCTGGAGGGAGAATCTTCGTGCGTTGGCGAAAAGCAAAAGCAAAAACACCCCCTGGAACTCCCAAGAGCGGCATGGCCGCTGCGCCCGGCCGCCTGCGTCTGGCGCTGCGCGACGCCATCGCCGCCTCCCTGGGTGCGATGCTGGCCTGGGAGCTGTCCCACTACCTGCTCGGCCACCCCAAACCCGTCTTTGCCGCTGTCACCGCCCTGGTCTGCCTGGCGCCCGGCCTGCCCAGCCACCTCAAGCAGACCTGGGGTCTGGTGCTGGGCTGCGCCATCGGCATCATCGTCGGCGAACTGGCCTGGCTGCTGCCCGACACCATTCCGCTGCTGCGGCTGAGTCTGGCCTCGCTGGTCGCCCTGTCTCTGGCCGCCATGCTCGGACAGCCGCCGGTCGTCCCGATACAGGCGGGCGTCTCCGTCGTGCTGGTGCTGAGCATGGGGCCG
>NZ_LFJT01000126.1:0-3275 GCF_001682645.1 Delftia sp. JD2 | reverse complement strand
CGCCAAAGGAAAGTAGGCAAAGCAAAGGCGACCCGAATGCCCGCGACCCCTTCGCTGCGCTGCGGGGCAACCTGCGTCGGGCCGCCTGCGGGGTTCGCCGTGAAACTCACTTCGCGCTACGCGCTCCGTTCAAACAATCACGGCGAGTCAGATGACGAGGCAGTCCTGTCCTTCGGCAGGACTGCAACCCCGCAGGAGGCCCGACGCAGGCGCGGGCATACGGGAGGGGGGAGCGGAGCGGACTGCCCGGGGGCAGGAGCCGCTGGGCGCGGCTGATTGTTCTGGTTTTCTGGATGATCCATCCCGGCTGCGCCGGTTTATCGCGGGGGGCTGGCTGCCTAAGCTGGATGCTTCATCCAAGCACAAGGAGCGTTTCCATGGCAGACCATTCCATTCGCGGCAAGGTGGCGCTGATTGCAGGCGGCGGCAAGAATCTGGGCGGGCTGATTGCCCGTGATCTGGCGGGGCACGGCGCGCGGGCCGTGGTGGTGCACTACAACAGCGAGTCTTCCCGGGCTGAGGCCGAGACCACGGTGGCGGCAGTGCGGGCGCTGGGCGCAGAGGCCGTGGCGCTGCAGGGCGATCTGACGCGTGCTGGCGCTGTGGAGCGGCTTTTTGCAGAGGCTGTGGACGCTGTGGGCCGGCCGGACATTGCCATCAACACCGTGGGCAAGGTGCTCAAGAAGCCGCTGATGGAGATCACCGAGGCGGAGTACGACGAGATGGCCGCCGTCAACGGCAAGTCGGCGTTTTTCTTCCTCAAGGAGGCGGGGCGCCATGTCAACGACCACGGCAAGATCGTGACCCTGGTGACCTCGCTGCTGGGCGCGTTCACGCCGTTCTATTCCTCCTACGCGGGCACCAAGGCGCCGGTGGAGCATTTCACGCGGGCGGCGGCCAAGGAGTTCGGGGCGCGGGGCATTTCGGTCACGGCCGTGGGGCCGGGGCCCATGGACACGCCGTTCTTCTACGGCCAGGAAGGCGCGGAGGCCGTGGCCTATCACAAGAGCGCGGCGGCGCTGTCGCCGTTTTCGCCCTCGGGGCTGACGCATATCGAGGACGTGGTGCCCTTTATCCGCCACCTGGTCAGCGACGGCTGGTGGATCACCGGGCAGACCATCCTCATCAACGGCGGCTACACCACCAAGTAGGCCGGTCCCGGCCGGGACTATGCTGCACGCCATGGACCGACTCGACCGATACCGGATCTTCATGCAGGTGGCCGAGATGGGCAGCTTCATCAAGGCCGCCCATGCGCTGGACCTGCCGCGCGCCACGGTCTCCGCCGCCGTGCAGCAGCTGGAAGAGCAGGTGGGCGCAAGACTCCTGCACCGCACCACGCGCCAGGTGAGCCTGACGGCCGATGGCGCCCAGTTGCTGGAGCGTGTGCGCCCGCTGCTGTCAGAGGCCGAGGATGTGGAGCAGATGTTCCAGGCCCGCACGCGCCAGGCCACGGGCCGGCTGCATGTGGACGTGCCCAGCCGCATCGCGCGCCGCCTGCTGGCGCCTGCGCTGCCGGGGCTCATGCGCCGCCACCCGGGGCTGCAGCTGGTGCTGGGCTCGTCAGACCGCGCCATAGACCTGGTGCAGGAAGGCGTGGACTGCGCCGTGCGCGTGGGCACGCTGCATGACAGCAGCCTGGTCGTGCGCCCGCTGGGCTGCATTGCCCTCATCAACTGCGCCAGCCCCGCCTACCTGCGCGAGCACGGCCTGCCCGAGCAGCCGCAGGACCTGCTGCACGGCCACTGGAGCGTGGGCTATGCCTCGCCGCGCACGGGGCGGGAACTGCCGTGGGAGTGGAGTGGGGCGAGCGATGTGGATGGGGTGGATGGAGTGGACGGGCCGCAGACCCTGGCCGTGCCCAGCCGCGTGGTGACCAACAATGCAGAAAGCTACATCGCCTGCTGCCGCGCAGGCCTGGGGCTGATCCAGATCCCGCGCTATGACGTGCAGCACCTGCTGGATACGGGCGAGCTGGTGGAAGTGCTGCTCGCCCACCGCGCAGCGCCCATGCCCGTGGCGCTGCTGTACCCGCACCGCCGCCAGCGCTCGCGCCGGCTGGCGGTTTTCATCGACTGGTTCGAGGCGCTGATGCGGCCGAACCTGGAGCCGTAGGCGCAACCCCGGCCGCCCCAGTCACTGCAGCCGCCCCGGCCGCAGGCTGGGGCTGGGCCCCATCGTCGTCATGAATGGGCCGGTAGCCGGGCCCGAACGACACATCCCCCAGCCGCCAGCCCTCGCGCCGGCGAAACGCCCCCCAGAACCGCTTGAGCGTATGCCACTGCATGGCCACCAGCCCGCGCTCGTTGTCGGCATCCACCTCGGGGTCGCTCACGCCCGTGGGGCGCACGGGCTCGTTGGTGTACAGCGCCGTGCCAAACAGCATGTCCCACCAGGGCAGCACCTGCCCAAAATTACAGTTGTGGCGCGTGGGCCGCTCGGGGTCGCGCAGCATGTGGTGGTGGCGGTGGAACAGCGGGCCCACCAGCACCCGCTCACCCACGCGGCCCAGCCAGCCCAGGCGCAGCCGCACATTGGCGTGCGAGAAGTTCTGCACCAGCTCGCTGAGCAGCCCCAGCAACGCAAACTCCGAAGGCTCCACCCCCATCGCCAGCCCCACCGTGGCCAGGATGAAGGACTGCAGCATGCCGTCCAGGTAATGGCTGCGGTCATTGCTCCAGCAGCTCATCTGCCGCTGGCTGTGGTGCATGCTGTGCATGGCCCACCACCAGGGAATCACATGCTGGGCGCGGTGCATCCAGTAATACACCAGGTCGTAGACCACGTAGTACACCAGGAACAGCGCCACCGGATGGTCCGCAAACCACGGCACCCAGTGCTTGAGCCCCGTGGCCTCCTCGGCCGCCGGCCCGCCGCCCAGCATGCTGGCAAACGGCATCAGCACCAGAAAACTGAACAGCGGAAACAGCCCCAGCAGCATCAGCAGCGTGTAGTTGCGGTCCACCGTCGTCAGCCGCCGGTCGCTCCAGCGCTCGGCCGGAAACAGGCTCTCCAACGGCCGCATCACGCCTGCGATCAAGAACAGCTGCAGCCCGGCAATCAGCACCGCCTCGGCAATCTCACGCGGATCGCCGGCCGCCTGGGCGATGTCCAGCCAGTGGACGGTGGGGGTTACGGCGTGGGTGGCGAGCCAGGTGATGGCTGCCTGCCACAGCTCGGTCAGTGAATTCATGTCTTGTGCCTGCAAGAAGGGCCGGGGAGGGCTGGGGGTTGCGGGCGGGATTATGGGGTGGGGGTGTGGAGGGAGTGTGTGG
>NZ_LFJT01000125.1:0-3493 GCF_001682645.1 Delftia sp. JD2 | reverse complement strand
CGGCGCTGGCAGGCCGGCTGCCGCGATCTCGCGCGCCATGGAGACGATGCCCAGCGCCGCCAGCACGGGCAGCAGCACGGCGGCCGTGAGCAGCAGCGGCTGCCAGCGCCGCCACCAGCCACGCGCACGCAGGGCCATGTGCAGGCCCATGCAGCCATGGGTCCAGGCAGCCGTCATCAGCAGCAGCTGGATGGCCATGCTGGACGGATTCCAGGAAGAACGCACGATGCGCGCATACGAGGGGTCCACGCCCCAGGCCTCCTGTGCCAGCCGCGTGGCCGGCACGTGCAGGGCCAGCAGCAGCGGCAGGCCCAGTCCCAGCAGCAGCCGCACGGCCTCCAGCGCCGGCATGCGCAGGCTGCGCCGCCGCGCCAGCGCCTGCAGCGCCAGCCCCATGTGCACGGCCAGCGCGCCGTAGAGCAGCAGGCTGCCGGGCAGGGATCGCCACACGCCGTGGACCCCCTCGCGCACGGCCTCGGCCGTGCCCAGCGAGACCAGGCCCAGGGCGTGATTGGACAGGTGCAGCGCCGCATAGGTCCACAGCACCAGGCCGGTGGACCAGTGGAGGCTGCGCAGGGACGGCAGAGCCGGCAGAACCGGATGAGGGACACGGGCCATGGAAAGCGATGATGCGCCCGACGGCGGAAGAAGACAGGAGAAGACCGCAAGAACGGCAGCTTGAAGGAACTTAGGCCGGGCCTGGCCGATCCAGAATCTTTGTACCTTACGCCCGCTATTGGTTCCATGGCCCACCCCACCCAGCCCTCCAGTTTCGCCCTGCGCGGCATCGCCCTGTTCGAGGGCCTGGGCAGCGCCAGCCTGGACCGCATCGCCGCCGACTGCGAATGGCGCCCGCTGCAGGCCCGCCAGCCCGTGTTCAGCCGCTGCTCCACGGGCAGCGACGTGTTCTTCCTGGTCAGCGGGCGCGTGCGCATCACCACCTACTCGCCGGGCGGGCGCGAGGTCAGCTTCCGCGACTACGGGCCCGGCGAGCACTTCGGCGACCTGGCGGCCATTGACGGCCAGGCCCGCTCCACCGATGTGGTCACCCTGGAATCCTCGCTGCTGGCCAGCCTCTCGCGCCAGGACTTCCTGGCCCTGCTGGCGCGCGAGCCCGCCATCGCCCTGCGCATGATGGAGGGCCTGGCCGGCCTGGTGCGCCGGCTGACGGACCGCGTCATGGAACTGAGCACCCTGGGCGTGCCCACGCGCCTGCACATGGAGCTGCTGCGCCTGGCGCGGGAGGCGGGCGTCTCGCCCGAGCACACGGCCCTCATCTGCCCCGTGCCTTCGCACTCGGTGCTGGCCAGCAAGATCAGCACCAACCGCGAGCAGGTCACGCGCGAGCTGGGCGCCCTCACCCGGCGCGGCCTGCTGCGCAAGGAGGGGCGCCAGGCGCTGCTGGTGACCGATGTGCGCGCACTGCAGGCGCTGATAGCGCAGGAAAGCTAGGCGGGCTCCATTCGCCAGCCCTGCGGCGACCACACCAGGCGGTCGGTCAAACCGATGGCCTGCAGAAAATCCTCGTCATGCGAGACCACGACCAGCGTGCCGGCGTAGCCGCGCAGCATGGCCTCCAGCGCCTGCAGGGAAGGCAGGTCCAGGTGGTTGCAGGGCTCGTCCAGCAGGAGCAGGGGCGCGGGCGGCTCGGCATGCAGCGCGCAGGCCAGGGCAGCCTTGAGCTGCTCGCCGCCGCTGAGCCGGCCCACGGGCTGCTCCACCTGCCGGGCCGCCAGCCCGAGCCAGGCCAGGCGCGTGCGCAACACATCCACGGGGGTGCCGGGGCAGGCGTCCTGCAACTGCTCCATCACCGTGCGCCCGGGCTGCAACAGGGACAGGCGCTGGTCCAGGTAGGCACAGGCCTGCATGCGGCGCACCTCGCCCGCCTGGGGCGCAAGGCGGCCCGACAGCAAATCGAGCAGGCGCGTCTTGCCGCAGCCGTTGGGACCGGTCACGGCCAGGCGCTGGCCGCCGTACAGAGACAGGTTCAGGCGCGGCCCCGTGGAAAGCGAAAACGGCAGCAGCA
The DNA here is from genome assembly GCF_001682645.1 of Delftia sp. JD2. Taxonomy (NCBI): domain Bacteria; kingdom Pseudomonadati; phylum Pseudomonadota; class Betaproteobacteria; order Burkholderiales; family Comamonadaceae; genus Delftia; species Delftia sp. JD2. The sequence continues at coordinate 1,467 of NZ_LFJT01000125.1, read as the reverse complement.
CATCGTCCAGCAGCGCCACCACGTCGCAGGGAGCACCGGCCGGTGGCGGCGCCTGCATGCGGATGCCGGCCTGCAGGTCGATCTGGCGCGCCGCCTCGCGCACGCGCTGGTCCAGCGCCTCGCGCGTGTCTGCATGCTGGCGGCGCAGCCGGCCGGCCGACGCCTCGCTGCGCTCCTTTTGTCGGTCCAGCAGAATGCGCGCCTGGTTGGCCTCCTGGCCCTGGCGGCGGCCGCGTGCCTCGCGGCGCTGCTGGCGCTCCTGCTGCTCGCGCAGCTGCTGCGTTTCGCGGCGGCGCTCCAGCTTGCGCTGCTCCAGCAGTTGCACCGCCGAGGCCATCTCGCGCGCCTTGGCTTCGGCATAGAAGGCGTAGCCGCCGCCGTAGCTGCGAAGCCCCTGCGGCGACAGCTCCACGATGCGTTCCATGCCCTGCAGCAGACTGCGGTCATGGCTGACCACGACCAGGCCACCGGGCCAGCGCTGCAGTTGCGCGGCCAGGGCCTGGCGGCTTTCGCGGTCCAGGTGGTTGCTGGGCTCGTCCAGCACCAGATGGTCGGCGCCCGACAGCAGCGCGCCCGCCAGGGCCACGCGCATGGCCTCGCCGCCGCTGAGGGCGTGGCCCGGCGTATCGGCACGCAGATGGCCCAGGCCCGCCAGCTCCAGCTGGGCCTGCAGGCGCTGGCGCAGATCCCAGCGGTCGGCCAGCCGCTCGAAGTCCCGGGCATCGCAGCTGCCGGCCTCGATGCGCGCCAGCGCATCCAGTGCAGGCTGCAGCCCGGCCAGCGCCGCCACCGAAGGCTGGTCGTGCCAGTCCGTGCGCTGGGCCAGGTACAGCACCTGCCCCGAGCGCAGGCAGCGGCCCTGCGAGGGCGCATCCAGCCCGGCCAGGATGCGCGCCAGCCGCGACTTGCCCACGCCGTTGCGCCCCACCAGGCCGGTGCGGCGGTGGTCGAGGGTTTCGGAAAGATCGGAGAAAAGGGGGCTGCCATCGGGCAGCACGCAGGAAACGCCGTCGAGCGTGATCGTGGTATTCGTCATATCGCGGTTCATGGATGCCAACGCAGTTCCTTGCCGCTTTGCATGCATTGCGCGTGCGGTGGGCAGGGTCGGGAAAAGCGGGCCGCTGGGACAGCGGCAGCATCAATGGCGCATGGGACGAATACCTCCTGCAATGGCGAACGAAACCGCCATTATAGAAATCATGGGACGGACGTGCTGGCCGTGCCGGAGGGGACGCCACCGGCGCCACGGCGGCCGGCATGCGCACCTGCGTTTGCACGCGGCGGCGCGGGTCCGGTGGGCCCGGCCTGCCGCTTAGGGGCTGCAGGCGCCGATGGCGCGCAAGGGTTCGAAGACTGTGCCGGCGGGCGGCCCTGAAAGCACAGGGCGTTGAGCGCAATCCAGAGAGGCATGTTTCTTATGTTCCGGGGTCGGCAGCAGGCGGCGGCCGGCGCGCGCTGCCGCGCGGC
>NZ_LFJT01000124.1:0-3835 GCF_001682645.1 Delftia sp. JD2 | reverse complement strand
CGCCTCGCGCCCGGCCTTGAGCCAGGCGGCGCTGGCATGGCGCCGGCCACGCGCGTCCGCGCCCATGTTGGGGGCGCCGCCGAAGCCGGCAATGCGCCCCAGCGTCGCGGTGGAGCTGTTGCCGTCCAGGTCGATCTGCAGCGTCGAGCCGATGAACAGGTCGCAGGCATAGTGGCCCGCCGCCTGGCAGAAGGCGCGGTTGCTGCGCAGGCTGCCGTCGGCGCCGGTGAAGAACACGTCCGAGCGCGCCCGGATGTAGTCCTCCATGCCCAGCTCGGAGCCGAACGAATGGATGGACTGCACCCAGCCGGCCTCGATGGCCGGTATCAGCGCCGGATGCGGATTCAGCGCCCAGTGCCGCGCAATGCGGCCCTTCAGCCCCAGCGATTCGCCGTAGGTCGGCAGCAGCAGCTCGATGGCCGCCGTGTCAAAGCCGATGCCATGGTTCAGGCGCTGGACCTCGTACTCGGCGTAGATGCCCTTGATGGCCATCATGGCCATCAGCACCTGGATTTCGCTGATCTGGGCCGGGTCGCGCGTGAACAGCGGCTCGATGACGTTGGGCCGGGGCGCCTGCACGACGAAATGCACCCAGTCCGAGGGAATGTCCACGCGCGGCAGCGCCGTGGTGGTGCCATCCACCATCTCGTTGACCTGGGCGATGACGATGCCGCCCGAAAAGGCCGTGGCCTCGACGATGGCCGGCGTGTCCTCGGTATTGGGGCCGGTGTACAGGTTGCCCTGGGCATCGGCCGCGTGGGCCGCCACCAGGGCCACCTTGGGCGTCAGGTCCACGAAGTAGCGCGCGAACAGCTCCAGGTAGGTGTGGATGGCCCCGATCTCCAGCTGCCGGGCCGAGACCAGCTTGGCCAGCCGCGCCCCTTGCGGGCCGGAGAAGCTGAAGTCCAGCCGCCGCGCGATGCCGTTTTCAAACACATCCAGGTGCTCCGGCAGCGCCAGCACCGACTGCACCATGTGCAGGTCGTGCACCTGCTGCGGATCGAGCTGGACCAGGGCGCGGGCCAGGAAGTCGGCCTGCTTCTGGTTGTTGCCTTCGAGGCAGACGCGGTCGCCGGGCGCCAGCACGGCGTGCAGCAGCTCGGTGATGGCGCCGGCATCGACGCGCTTGCCGGCCAGGCGCGGCCCGAGGGCGGCCTGGGCGCGCGCCAGCCTGGCGGCGCGCTCCCCGGCTTTGAGGTTCCAGGAGGGGTCAGTCATGGGATATCAGGGGTTGGCGTGACATGGAGGGGCAGGGGGCGGGCGTCCCGGTCGAAGTGCATGGCTAGAGGACCACGAACAGCAGCCACACGAGCAGCGGCGCCACCAGGGTGACAAGGCCGCCGTAGACCATCAGCTGGCGGAAGAAGCGGTCGCGGTCCACGCCCTTGGCATTGGCCAGGACGAGGGCGCCGTTGGTCGAGAAGGGGCTGACATCCACGATGGTCGAGGACACGGCCATGGCCGCGATGAAGCCGACGGCGCTCACATCGGAGCCACCCTGCAGGAAGGGCACGGCCAGCGGAATCAGCGAGCCCAGCACCGCCGTCGAGGAGGCGAAGGCCGACACCACGGCGCCCACGAAGCACAGCAGCAAGGCCGCCACCAGGGGCGAGGTCAGCTGCGCCACGCTGTGGCCTACGAAGTCGATGGTGCCCATCTTGTCCATCACGCCCACATAGGTGCTGACACCCACGATGAGCATGATCTCGGGCCAGGACACCTGGCCCAGCGCGCGTTTTTGCAGGTTGGGCGCCATCAGCGTCAGCACCAGGCCGATGGTGATGGAGACAAAGCCGATGTCCTGCTTGAAGAACAGGGTGAGGACCGCGAGCGCCAGCAGGCCGACCACGGTGGCCACCTGGTAGCTGCGCGATTGCGGGGCGGCGTCCTGTTCAGGGGCGGCGCGCATCAGCGAGTCGCTGGAGCGTGCAGCCGTGTTGCGCTCCTCGGACAGGGCCTCGCCTTCGGCGTCGCCATACACCTGGGCGCCGCCCTGGGCATGCGAGACGCGCGGCGTGGCGGGCACGCTTCCATCGGCATCGGCCTTCATGCGCATCAGCCGGGCGCCGCCCATCAGGAAGAACAGCAGCACGGCCACGGCCAGGTTGACCCCCATGCTGGCCAGCATGGTGGCCATCTCGTTGAGCGGCAGGCCCGCCTTGGCCACGATCTTGTTGGTGATGCCGCCGTAGATGCTGATGGGCGAGAAGCCGCCGCCCTGCGCGCCATGGATCACCAGCAGACCCATCATCAGCGGATTGATGCCGTACTTGGCGGCAAAGCCCAGGGCAATGGGCGCGATGATGGCCACGGCCGCAGGGCTGACGGCGCCCACCGCCGTCAGCAGGGCCGCAATGAAGAACATGATCCACGGTATGGCGGCAATGCGCCCGCGCACGGCGCGCACCGCCATGCGGACCAGCCAGTCGATGGTTCCGTTGTTCTGCGCCAGCGCGAACAGGTAGGTGATGCCCGCCAGCGTCAGAAACAGGTCGGCGGGAAAACCGCCAATGATGGCCTTGGTCCCCATGCCGGCCACCAGGGTGCCGACCAGGAAGGCCCCGACAAAGGCCAGCAGGCCCATGTTGATGGGCAGTGCCGTCGCCAGGACGAACATGCCTATCAACGCGCCAATCGATATCCAATGGGAATTCATGCGATGTCTCCGGTTTTTTATGCGCCTGCAATACGTGTGCATGCTGGTATGCACGGTACGCGGCGGCCCGGAGCGCATCAATAAAGCGCGAGCGCCAACAATTACGCAGAGAGAAACAATGAAGGGTTAACCCGGCGAAGCGGGGCTGTCGCCCCCGGTATGGCGGGTCAGCCGAGCTGCCCGTCCGCGAGGCGGCACACGCTGAGCAGGGCCAGCAGGTTGGGGTCGCGTTCGCGGGACCGCAAAAAGGTCAGCACGATGGTCTGGCGCATCAGATACCTGGCCTGCAGCGGTATCAGCTGCACCTTCTGCGGCATCACGCCGCGCACCCGCCCGGGCAGCAGCGTGTAGCCGACGCCGCCGCTGACCAGGTTCATCAGCGAGAAGATGTCATCCGTCTTCATCACCACGTTGGGCGTGAAGCCGGCCACCCGGAAGGACTCGATGAAGCCGCCATAGGTCGCAAAGCCTTCGCCCAGGCTCACGAAGTTCTCGCGCGCCATGGCGCCCAGATCGACCTCGGCCAGATGCGCATAGGGCGAGCCCACGGGCGCGGCAAAGAAAATGTCGTCCTCGAACAGCAGCTGCGTCTGCATGTCGGCGGCGTTGTCCGGCATGGCCATCAGCGCCGCGTCCAGCGTTCCGTTGCGCAGCCGCTCCAGCAGGCCGGCGTTCGAGCCCAGCACCAGTTCGGTCTGCAGATCGGGGCGGCGCAGCTTCAGCGCCATCACCAGCGCCGGCACGGTGCGGTTGGTCAGGGAGTACAGCGAGCCGATGCGGATGCGGTCCGCCGAGTAGCCTGCCACCTCGCGCGTGGCGCGTATGCCCTCGGACATGGTGGCCAGCACCTCCCTGGCGACATCGGCCAGGGTCTGCGCTGCCTCGGTGGGCTTGAGGTTGCGCCCCTCGTGCCGGAACAGGGCGCAGCGCATGCCGGCCTCCAGCGCATGCAGGGCGCGGTGCACGCTGACCGAGCTGGTCTCCAGCCGTTCCGCCGTCTTGGCGAGATTGCCTGTCTCCAGGAAGGCGAGCAGCACCTCGAGTCTGCGGAAGGTTATTTCGTCATCGATTCTCAGGCTCATGGCAACGTCACGCTCTCATCGTGGGGGACGGGCGGATTGTGGCGTTGATCGCGTTGCGTGCACAGACTCCGGTCTGTGCGGGGGCCGGGGCCCCGGG
>NZ_LFJT01000123.1:0-4081 GCF_001682645.1 Delftia sp. JD2 | reverse complement strand
GGCGGGCGACGAAGGCCTGGGCCTGGTCCGACCCGAGCCCGAACCTGAACTGATCACGCTTTCCCCCACCCCGAAGAAGACCACGACGAGGAGCAAGAAGTGAACAACAAAGTCAAAAGCGTTGCCGACCTGCTGCTGATGTTCCACCGCAACGAGCGGCCCATCTACTTCATCAGCGCCACCAACTTCAACCTGCTGGGCATGGACCGCTGGGTCAACCGCTTCCGCTACATCAACTACATCGATTGCTTCGACGGCCGCCACCCCAACGCCTTCGTGCCGCAGGAGCTGCCGCACGAGCCCTTCGAGTCCATCGAGGACATCAACAACTACCTGCTGCAGCACAAGGATGTGGTGGACCTGATCGAGCGGCGCGGCGGCAAGCCGGTCGCCACCTTCCTGATGTTCGACGAGAAGACCGAGGCCCTGGCCCGGGAGCTGGGCATGGAGGTCTGGTTTCCGCCAGCCGCGCTGCGCCAGCGCTGCGACAACAAGATGGAGACCGTGCGCATAGGCAACAAGGCCGGCGTCTACTCGGTGCCCAACGCGCTGGAGAAGGTGGACAGCTACGAGCACCTGATGCAGATCGCCGAGCGCCACGGCCTGGGCAAGGACCTGGTGGTGCAGTCGGCCTTCGGCGACTCGGGCCACACCACCTTCTTCATCGCCTCGCGCGAGGACTTCGACAAGCACAAGGACGAGATCGTCAACGACCCCGAGGTCAAGATCATGAAGCGCATCAACTGCCGCGGCGCCACGCTGGAGGCCTGCGCCACCCAGTCGGGCACCCTGGTCGGGCCGCTGCTGACCGAGGTGGTGGGCGCGCGCGAACTCACGCCCTACAAGGGCGGCTGGTGCGGCAACGAGGTGTTCCCGGGCGCCTTCTCCGAGGAGGTGCGCGCCAGGGCGCGCGACATGGCCGAGCGCTTCGGCAACCAGTTGCTGGCCGAGGGCTACCGCGGCTACTTCGACCTGGACTTCCTGATCGACACCGACACCGGCGAGGTCTACCTGGGCGAGCTGAACCCGCGCATCTGCGGCGCCAGCCCCATGACCAACCATGCCGCCTTCGCCTACGCCGATGCGCCGCTGTTCCTGTTCCACCTGCTCGAATTCTCGGGCGTGCCGTTCGACCTGAACGTCAAGGAGATCAACGAGCGCTGGGCCCAGCCGCATTTCATCGATTCCTGGTCTCAGGTGGTGCTCAAGTTCAACGAGGACCGCATCGACCAGGTCACGCATGCTCCGGCCACCGGCATCTACCGCATGGGCGAGGACGGCAGCGTCGCCTACCAGCGCTTCGACTACAACCGCAAGGCCATAGACACCGAGCGCGAGGCCTTCTTCCTGCGCATCACCGGCCCCGGCGACTACCGCTACGAGGGCGCCGACCTGGGCATCCTGATCACGCGCGGCCGCTCGATGGACGACAACTTCAAGCTCAACATCCGGGCGCGCGACTGGATACGCGGCATCAAGAACTACTACGCGGGCAAGCCCATCCTGGCCACCCAGCCCGGCGCAGCGCCGGCGCCGGGCTCGTTCAAGATCCTCTGAAGGCCTCCCATGCCCCTGCCTACCCGCATCCGCTTCCAGGCCATCGCCGAAGACCTGCCCGGCCGGAAATGGCAGGCCCTGTGCGAGCAGGCCTGGCCCTACTACCGCGCCTGGTTCCTGCGCCAGGGCGCCGTGGCGCGCGCCGGCTTCCTGGAGTGCCGCCGCGCCCTGCGCCAGCACATGCCGGAGCTGGTGCCCACCTGGGAGCGGCTGGTGGAGCTGGCCGGCGGCGGCGACATCGAGGCGCGCTTCCTGTCGCTATGGTGCCCGCCGCCCTACATCACCGGCTGCTCCCAGGCCGTCTGGCTCGATGCGGCCGGCCAGCAGGAACCCATGCTGCTGCGCAACTACGACTTCGCGCCCGCGCTGCTGGAGGGCCACTGGCTGGCCACGCGCTGGAGCGGGCAGCGCGTGGCCGCCATGGGCGACTGCCTGTGGGGCGCGCTGGACGGCATGAACGAGTCGGGCCTGGCCGCCTCGCTGTCCTTTGGCGGCCGCACGGCCCATGGCGACGGCTTCGGCATTCCGCTGGTGCTGCGCTATGTGCTGGAGATCGCGCAGGACACCGCATCGGCCGTTGCCATCCTGCAGCGCGTGCCCGTGCACATGTGCTACAGCGTCACGCTGCTGGATGCCCGGGGCGAATGGGCCACGGTGTTCCTGAACCCCGACCGTCCCGTGGAAGTGACCCGGCGCCGGGCGGTGACCAACTTCCAGCACACGGTGGAATGGCCCGAGCATGCACGCGCCACCAGCGCCTGCGAGCGGCTGGCCGCCCTGCAGCAGCAGATCGATGCCGGCACGCCGGCCCGTGACGCCCAGGCCGCGCTGCTGCGCGAGCCCCTGTACCAGCCCGCCTGGCGGCGCGGCTACGGCACGCTGTACACGGCGGCCTACGCCCCTCGGTCGGGCCGGCTCGAACTGTCCTGGCCCGGCCAGGCCTGGCCGCAGACCCTGGTGGCCTTCGAGGAGGGCCACCGGGAGATCGCCTACCTGAGCCAGGGCCCCTGAGCGCCCCGCCCAGCATCCCGCGCCTGCATTCAGCGCTTGCATCCGACGCCCGGGACAAGGTGCCACGCACTGCCGTCCAGGCATTCCCCACAGGTTCCGAAGGAGACATGGAAATGACAAGAAGACTTCCGCCCGCCATCTGGATTCTGGTTGCCATGGTGCTGGGCATCGTGATCGGCTACATGGTGTTCATCAACTTCCCCGACAAGAAGGCGGCCGCGCAGATCGCGGGCTACATCTCCATCATGTCGGACGTGTTCCTGCGGCTGATCAAGATGCTGATCGGCCCGCTCGTGTTCTCCACGCTGGTGGTGGGCATCGCGCACATGGGCGACGCGGCCTCGGTGGGCCGGGTGTTCCTCAAGGCCATGGGCTGGTTCGTCACCGCCTCGCTGGTGTCGCTGGTCATGGGCCTGGTCCTGGCCAACCTGCTGCAGCCGGGCCACAACCTGGGGCTGCCGCTGCCGGACATCGGCGCTTCGGCCAACCTCGCCACGGCCAAGTTCACGCTCAAGGACTTCGTCAGCCACCTGGTGCCCAAGTCCTTTGCCGAGGCCATGGCCAACAACGAGATCCTGCAGATCGTCGTGTTCTCCATGTTCTTCGGCGTGGCCCTGGCCGCGCTCGGTGAAAAGGGCAGGACGCTGGTGGCCGCCATCGACGAGCTGTCCCACGTCATGCTCAAGATCACCGGCTATGTGATGAAGCTCGCGCCGCTGGCCGTGCTGGCGGCCATGGCGGCCACCGTGTCGGTCAACGGCCTGGAGATCCTGCTGAAGTTCGCCGTCTTCATGGGGGACTTCTACCTGGGCCTGTTTCTGCTGTGGGGAGTGCTGGTGATCGCCGGTTTCCTGTTCCTGGGCCCGCGCATCTTCAGGCTGCTGGTGCTGATCAAGGAGGCCTTCATGCTCTCGTTCGCCACCGCCAGCTCCGAGGCCGCCTACCCCAAGATCCTGGACGCGCTGGACCGCTTCGGCGTCAAGCGCAAGATCTCCAGCTTCGTGATGCCCATGGGCTACTCGTTCAACCTCGACGGCTCCATGATGTACTGCACCTTCGCCGTGCTGTTCATCGCCCAGGCCTACGACATCCACCTGTCGCTGGGCACGCAGATCACCATGCTGCTGATCCTGATGCTGACCTCCAAGGGCATGGCCGGCGTGCCGCGCGCCTCGCTGGTGGTGATCGCCGCCACGCTCAACCAGTTCAACATCCCCGAGGCCGGCCTGCTGCTCATCCTGGGCGTGGACACCTTCCTGGACATGGGCCGATCGGCCACCAACGCCGTGGGCAATTCCATCGCCACCGCCGTCGTCGCCAAGTGGGAGGGCGACCTGCTGCCCGAGACCGAAGCCGCAGCCAACGCCGCACGGCTGGATTCGGAGGTCAAGGCCACGCTGGCCCATCCCGCCTCCCCGGCCCATTCCTGACAACCCGCACAAGGAACACGCCATGAAACCCGAACCCAGATCACGGCCCGGGCAGCCATGGGCGCTGCGGGGGCCGGCGCGGG
>NZ_LFJT01000122.1:0-4483 GCF_001682645.1 Delftia sp. JD2 | reverse complement strand
GGCGGGATGCGGGGTGGCAAGCCTGCCGAAGGACAGGCTTGCTTCGTCATCTGACTTGCCGCAGTTGTTTGAGCGAAGCGCGCCAGCGCGCAGCGAGTTCTGCGGCACACCCCGCATCCCGCTCAACGCAGGTCGCCCGCAGCGAAGCGAAGGGTCGTGGGCAGTTTGGGGCGCGCTTCTTTGCTTCCTTTCTTATCGCGCGATAAGAAAGGGAGTCGGCCGCCGGGCCGAAACCCGGCCCCGAAAAACAACCACCCGGCAGGGTCAAAAACCAGGCCCGGACCTGGCCCCAAACTACTCAGCCACCTGCCTCAACGTATCCATCACAGGCCTCCTCAACACCTCCCGCAACGCCCACCACCCCGCCATCCAGGCCAGCAAGGCCCCGGCAACAGCCCCCGCCAGCGGAGCCCACCAGGGCACGGTCCAGTTGAACTCGAACACCCAGCGCGCCAGGGCCCAGCCCACGGCCCCTGCCGCGCAGCTGGCCAGGAAACCCGCCAGCAGGCCCACGCCAGCCAGCTCGGCGCGCTGCACCTGCGCCAGCAGCCGCGCCTGGGCACCGACGGCGCGCATGATGGCGTACTCGCGGGCGCGCTCCTCGCGCGTGGCGGTGACGGCGGCGAAGAGCACGACCAGGCCGGCGGCCAGGGTGAAGCCGAAGAGGAATTCCACCGCGCGTATCACCTGGTCCAGCACGCGCTGCACCTGGGCCAGCGTGGTGCTCAGGTCCACGTTGGTGATGTTGGGAAACTCGCGCACCAGGGCGTTGTCGAAGCCCGCCACGTCCGGCGCTCGGTAGGCGGCCAGGTAGCTGACGGCCACGTCGTCCAGGTGGTCCACGGGATAGATGACGAAGAAGTTGGCCCGCATCGATCCCCAGTCCACCTTGCGCAGGCTGGTGATGCGCGCCTCGCTGGGCACGCCGCCCACGTCGAAGCCCAGCGTGTCGCCGAGCTTGAGGCCCAGGGTCTCGGCAATGCCGTCCTCCACGCTGATCTCGCCCTTGGCGCCAGGCGTCCAGGTGCCCGCCGTGATCAGGTTGTGTGCGGGCGCCTGCGCCGTGGTGGAGAGGTTGAACTCCCGGTCCACCAGGCGCTTGGCGCGGTCTTCGCTGAAGTCGTCGGGGCTGACCGGCTTGCCGTTGACGGTGACCAGACGCCCCCGGATCATGGGGAACCAGTCATAGGAGGTGACGCCAGCCTTGGCCAGCGCCGCGCGGAAACCGTCGGCCTGCTCGGGCTGCACGTTGATGACGAAGCGGTTGGGCGCGTTGGCCGGCGTGGCCTGGCGCCAGCTGCCGATGAGGTCGGTACGCAGCAGTACCAGCAGCATGAGCGCCAGCAGCCCCACGGCCAGGCTGCTGATCTGCACCACGGCATAGGCGGGGCGCGCGGCGATCTGGCGCGTGGCCAGCACCAGCCAGCGCGGCGCCGTGCTCTCGTGCACCAGGCGGCGCAGCACCTGCACGGCCAGCCAGCCCAGGGCCGCGAACAGCAGCACGGCCACGGCAAAGCCACCCACGGCGATCAGGCCCAGCTTGATGTCGCGGCTGGCCGCCAGCAGCAAGGCCGCAAAGCCTGCCACGCCCACGGCCAGCACCACCACCGAGGCAGGCTTGAGCGCGCCCAGGTCGCGGCGCATGACGCGCAGCGGCGGCACGCGCGCCAGCTGCAGCACGGGCGGCAGGCCAAAGGCTAGCAGCAGGGTCAGCCCCATGCCCACGCCGAAGGCCGCAGGCCACAGGCCCGGTGCGGGCAAGGCGGTTTCCACCAGCCCGGCCAGCAGCAGCACGAAGACATGGTGGATGGCCCAGCCCAGCAGCACGCCCGCGGCGCTGGAGGCCAGTCCGACCAGCACGAACTCCACCGTATAGGCCCCTGCAATGCGCCGCTGGCTCTGGCCCAGCACGCGCAGCATGGCCGAGGCGTCGAGGTGGCTGTTGGCAAAGCCGCGCGCAGCCAGGGCCACGGCCACGGCCGACAACAGGGCCGCCAACAGGGCGACCAGGCTCAGGAATTTCTCGGCGCGGTCCAGCGTCTGGCGCATCTCGGGGCGGCCGCTGTCCAGCGACTCCACGCGCACGCCATGCACGCCGGGCGCCTTGGCCTGCTGCTCGGCCCAGACGCGGTAGCGCTGCACGGCCGACTCGGAGCCATCACCCGCGCCGGCCACGGCCAGGCGGTAGGTGATGCGGCTGGCCGGCTGCACCAGGCCCGTGGCGGCCAGGTCGGCGGAGGTAATCATCACGCGCGGCGCAAAGTTCATGAAGCCCGCGCCCCGGTCGGGCTCGATGGAGATGATGCGCGCCACGCGCAGTTGGGCGTCGCCCAGCAGCAGCATGTCCCCCACGCCTATGCCCAGCGACTCCAGCAGCGGCGCATCGACCCAGGCCTCGCCCCGCGCCGGTATCTCGCGCGTGGCCCGGTCGGCCGCGCCGGGGGCATCGGCCACGCGCAGGCTGCCGCGCAGCGGATAACCTTCGGGCACGCTCTTGAGCGCCACCAGGCGGCTCATGCCGCCTTGCGCGTCGCTGGCGCGTGCCATGGTCGGGAAACTGGATGTCTCCAGGGCCTGCAGCCCTTCGGCGCGTGCGCGCTCGGCAAAGGCCGGCGCCGTGGGGTTGTCGCCGACCACGACCACGTCGCCGCCCAGCAGCTGGCGCGCATCGCGCTGCAGCCCCGCCTGCAGCCGGTCGGCAAAAAAGCCCACCGAACTGAGCGCGGCCACGGCCAGCATCACGGCGACGATCAACAGGCGCAACTCGCCCGCGCGCAGGTCGCGCCACAGGGTGCGCCAACCCAGGGTCCATGCAGAAGATCCATTCATGCCGCGCAGATTAGCGCAGGCGAAGATGGGCACCCGGGCGCCACGGCTATTGGCACGGCCGTTCAGAACGATTGGCACGGCCGTTCAGAACATCAGCCGCAGGCCCAGGTCCAGCCCGAGCGCGCCGGCCGGCTGCATGCCGCCCGTGGTCAGGTAGCCGGGCTGGGGAAGGATGGCCGGGTTGCTGACCACCAGCGGCGTCACGCCCATCACGCCCGGGTTGTTGCGCCCGTTGCCCACGCTGATGCGCGACACCGTGGCGTACAGCGCCGTGCGTTTGGACAGCGGGTGCACATAGCCCAGGGCGAGCTTGTTCACCGAGGAATCGCCGTCGGCCAGGCCCTGGCCATTCCTGAACTGCACGCGCGCATAGGAGGCGCGCAGCGCCCCCTGGCCCACGGGGATGTTCACGCCGGCCAGCACGCCCAGGTAGCGGTCGTTGATGGCGGCCAGCGTGCCGGCGTCGCGCCGCTCGTTGCGCACGCCGGACCATTCTCCAAACAGCTTGACCGGGCCGAAGTCATAGGAGCCGCCCAGGTTCAGCGAACGGATCTTTTCCGCGCCGGCGCCCGAGGTGCCCAGGGTGTTCTCGCCATAGCCCAGCGCCACATCGGCCGCCCCCATGGCCCAGCCGATGCGGGCACCCGCGTAGCGCCCCCGCTTCGAGCTGTTCTCGGGAAAGGCGTACATGGCCTGCCCGTAGACGCCGCCCAGGCCCGGCGGCAGGAAATAGCCGATGGAATTGCCTGCGCGCAGATAGGTGTCCGTGCCCGCCGACAGCCCGCCGCCCAGCAGGCCGCCCGTGGCCAGCGCGCGGGCGATGGCCAGGTTGCTGTTGACCACGGCGATCAGGTTGGTGCCCACGCCGTTGACGGTGAAGGGGTCGAAGGCCCAGTCGTTCAGAAACGAAGGCGTGTGGTCGCGCCCCATGCGCAGCTCGCCCAGGCGCCCGGACAGGCTGATGGTGGCGCGCCGCCCGAAGTTGAGCACGCCGCCGCCCGTGTCATTGGCCACCGGCGCCTCCAGCCACAGGCCGGCCATGAGGCCGCCGCCCAGGTCTTCGCTGACGCGTATGCCGATGCGGCTGGCCAGGTTGCCCGAGGGCGACAGTGCCCAGGTGCTTTGCCGCGCCGAGCGCGCGGGGCCCGCGTCCCAGGATTCGCTGCGCACGCTGTAGCGGCTGATGCCGGCGTCCATCACGCCGAACAGCGTGACCGAGCTGGGCGCCTGGGCGGCGGCCGCGCCTGTCAGACACAGCAGGCCCAGCGCGTGCAGGCCGCAGGGATGGGGGTGAAGTCGGGGCATGGAGGTCTCCTGTTCGTCGTGGGGCTGGCGCGGTCCTGCGCCACGAATCGACTCTAGGAACGCCATCGCGCCGCTTCTTGGCAGTTCATGCCAACGGCTTTGCAATTCACGACATGCGCGGGTTGCCCTGGTCAGGGTTGCCATGGATTTGTCCCAACAAGGCAAATGCCTGTCCCCCAATGGCAAGTCCCGGGAAAGCGGGCTTTCGATACTGGATGCCAGAACACGGAACAAGGAGACACGGATATGAGACTGCCCCACGCCATCGCCACGCTGCTCGCGGGCTGCGCCATCGCCATCGCCATCGGCGGCACGAACGTTCGCAACGCACTGGACAAGCACTACTACC
>NZ_LFJT01000121.1:0-4873 GCF_001682645.1 Delftia sp. JD2 | reverse complement strand
ACGGCGGGCCGCTACTACGTGCTGGGCCTGCTGGACTTCTTCACCAACCCCTTCGCCCACCTGGGCCAGCGCCTGACGGGCACGGCTGCGCGCTCCTTCCTTGTCACGCCGCCCGGCTGGCAGGGGGCGCTGCCGCCACCGTTCGATGCGCCCGGCGCACACATTGCCGCGCCCACGTCCTGGCTGTGGGTGATAGGCCGCATCCTGGTCGATGGCGAGCACGACCTGCCCGCCGTGCACGCGCTGCAGGACGGCTTTGCGGCGCGCCCGCTGGCCGACTGGCAGGCGGGCACGCCCTCGCAGGCCCGCGCCTTCGACCCGGACTGCGATCCCCAGGCCCCGCCAAATGCCGAGCACTATGCAGCCCAGGTGAATGCCGCCTTGCGCGACAACCCGCCGCCAGCAGGGCATGCCGCACGGGTCGCGCGCTTTGCGGCCGTGGGCCTGGGCGCCGGGCTGGGCGCACCCGATGCGCAACAGCAAGCCGCACTGCAGCGCGCCCTGGACAGCGTGCTGCCCCGGCTGCGCGCGGCCAGCACGGGCCGGCGCCTGGACTCGGGCTGGGAACTCCCCGCCCTGATCGAAGGCAGTTTTGGCGACGACTTCCAGGCCCGTGCCGAAATTGCGCTCAAGTACATCGGCATGCTGGAAAGCCGCGAGGCCATCTACCCGCTGGCCTGGCATGACGCCCAGGGCCGGCCCCTGGACGGCAGCCGCCGCTACCGGCTGCGCTTTGCCCCAGGCGCGCTGCCGCCCGTGCAGGCCTTCTGGTCCCTGACCCTCTACGGCGCCCACGACTGCATGCTGGTGGACAACCCCATCGACCGCCATGCCATCGGCGACCGCACGCCGGGCCTGCGCCCCGACGCTGATGGCAATGGCGGGTTGACTATCCACATCAGCCACGCGCCGCCGGCAAGCGAAGACCACCGCGCCAACTGGCTGCCCGCGCCGCGCGAAGGCTTTTACCTGTGCCTGCGCGCCTACATGCCCCAGCCCGAACTGCTGGACGGCCGCTACGCCCTGCCCCCCATCGAACCAGACCCGGAGACCCCATGAACGCCAGAGACGACGAAAAGCCCTTCTTGCTGGTGGGCACCGGCAGCGAAACCGTGGCGCCGGGCCTGCACATACTGCGCGGCCAGGGCCAGTCCTTCGTGGCCGAGACCGACGCGGGCCTGGTGGTGATCGACGCCGGCCCCGGCGGCAAGGTCAGCCAGGACATGATCGCCAGCCTGCGCCAGCTCAGCGACGCGCCCGTGCATGCGCTGTGCTACAGCCACGGCCACATCGGCTACAACGCGGGCGTGCCCGCCTGGCTGGAGCATGCGGCCGCGCGCGGAGAGCCTGTGCCGCGCCTCATCGCGCACCGCAACCTGCCGCGCCGCCAGGCACGCTACCGCGAGACCCGGGCGCTGCAGCACCGCATGGCCGAGATCCAGTTCAACCGCAGCGCGGGCTTTTTCGAGCACCGGCTGGACATGCACGAGCCCACCGAAACCTTCGACACGCGGCTGGAGATAGGCAGCGGGGACAGCCGCATCGAGCTGTTCTGGGCGCCGTCCGAGACCGACGACGCCATCGCGCTGTGGAGCCCCGGCCAGCGCGTGCTGTACGGCGGCGCGGCGCTGCTGGACTCCATCCCCAACATCGGCACGCCGTTTCGCACGCTGCGCGACACCGTGCGCTGGGCCGACACGCTGCAGGCCATGGCCGCGCTGCGCCCGCTCAAGGCCGTGCGCGAGTTCGGTCCCGTGATCGAGGGCGAGCAGGCCGTGCAGCAGGTGCTGCTGCACACCGCACAGGCGCTGCGCTGGCTGCGCGCCGAAGTCGTGCGCCTGATGAACGAGGGCCTGAACGAGCAGCAGGTGCTCGCGGCCATGGACTATCCGCAGGAGCTGTTCGGCGTGGAGTGGATGAAGCCCACCTATGGCGACCCCAGCTACATCGTGCGCGACATCTACCGCTCGGAAAACGGCTGGTGGGACCGCAACCCGACCACGCTGCACCCGGCCCCGCCCGAGGCCGCAGGCGCCGCCATTGCCGAGGCCATCACCGACAAGCCCGGCCTGGTGGCCAGCGCCCAGGCACTGGCCGACGCGGGCCAGTGGCAGCTGGCCCTGCACGTGATCGACGTGCTGGCCACCGCGGCCGGCGACGCGCCCGAGATCGGCCAGGCCCGCAGCCTCAAGGCCGCCTGGCTGCGCGAGCGTGCGCGCGAGGTGGACAGCTATGTCTCGCGCAACCTCTACCGCGTGGGGGCCGACATGATCGAGCAGGGCACGCAGGCGCGCCTGGGGCTGCGCTGACGGGGCCGCGCACAGGCAAGGCGACTCAAGGCGACACAAGGAGACAAGTGCATGAAGACGATGAAGAAGCACGGCATGGCCCTGGCACTGCTGCTGGCCATGGCCTGCACAGGCCACGCCCAGCCGGCACAGGATGCCGGCAACTACCCCGCCCGCCCCGTCACGCTGATCGTGCCCACGGCCGCCGCCGGCGGCACGGACACCATCGCGCGGGTGTTTGCCGAAGGCCTGACCCGGCTGCTCAAGCAACCCTTCGTGGTGGACAACCGGCCCGGCGCCAACGGCCTGGTCGGCGTGGAGCAGGCCGCGCGCAGTGCGCCGGACGGCTACCGGCTGCTGTTCACCTACACGGCGTCCATGGCCGTGAACCCCAGCCTCTACCGCAAGGTGCCCTATGACCCGGTGAAGGACTTCACGCCCATTGCGCAGATAGGGCGCGCCGGCAATCTGCTGCTGGTCTCGCGCGATCTGCCCGTGCACACGCTCAAGGAGTTCGTGGCCTATGCAAGCGCACGGCCCGGCCAGCTCAGCTACTGCTCCTGGGGCCAGGGCTCGGGCGGGCACCTGACCATGGAATTCCTGCTCAAGCAGGCCGGCCTGCAGATGCAGCATGTGCCCTACAAGGGCAGCAGCCCCTGCGTGCAGGGCCTGCTGGGCGGGCAGGTGCAGGCCGCGTTTGCGGACACCTCGTCCACCGTGGAGCTGGTGCGTGCGGGCCGCGTGCGCGCCATCGCCCACAGCGGCGACAAGCGCATTCCCAGCCAGCCGGACCTGCCCAGCCTGACCGAGGCGGGCTACCCGTTCCACAACTATTCCTGGTACGGCGTCTTCGCGCCCGCCAAAACGCCGCAGCCCATCGTGGACAAGCTCAACGCCGCCATCAACCAGTTGCTGCAGGACCCAGCCACGGCCAAAAAGCTGGGCGAGCTCAACCTGACCGATCTGCCCCGGACCACGCCTGCGCAATTCGCCGACACGCTGCGCCAGGACCTGGCGGACTGGGGGCGGCTGGTGCGCGAGGTGGGTGTGCAGCTGGACTGAGGGCAGGCCCTTGGCGGGCCAGACTCATTCGGCCACGATGCCCGTCCTGCGCACCACCTCGCCAAAGCGCTTCAGGCGCTCGGACATCATGGCCTCGAAGGCGGCGGGGCTCATTTCCTCGGGCGGGGTCACGCCACGGTCCTGCAGGCTGGCCACCATGGCCGGCGCCGTGGCGGCCTGGCGCACGGCCTTGAAGAGGGCCTGCACCACGGGCGCGGGCGTGCCGGCCGGCGCGGCCAGGCCGGTCCAGGAGCTCATGTTCAGCTGCGGGTAGCCGACCTCGGCCAGCGTGGGCACATCGGGAATTTGTGCCACGCGCTGCTCGGAGGCCACGGCCAGGGCGCGCACCTTGCCCGCCTGGATGTGGGGCAGCATGGAGATGAGGTTGTCGAAGAACACCTGCACCTCGCCCGCCAGTACCGAGGTGACCAGCAGCGTGCCGCCCCGGTAGGGAACATGGGTGATGTCCAGGCCCGCATCGGCCTTGAACATCTCCATGTTGAGCTGGCCCATGCTGCCCGTGCCGCCGCTGCCGTAGTTGAGCTGGCCAGGGTGCTTTTTGGCATAGGCGATGAACTCCGCAAAGCTGCGGATGGGCAGGCTCGCGGGCACGACCAGCACATTGGGCAGGCGGCCCAGGATGGCGATGTTCTCGAAATCCTTGACGGGGTCGTAGCCCACCTTGGGCTGGGTCAGCGGATTGGCCAGGTGGCTGCTCTGCGAGGACACGACCAGGGTGTAGCCGTCCGGCTTGGCGCGCGCCACGGCCAGCGCAGCCACCGAGCCGCCCGCGCCGGGCCGGTTCTCCACGACGATGGGCACGCCCAGGATGCGCGCCATGGGCTCGGCATACTGGCGCGCCATGGCGTCCACCGAGCCACCGGCCGGAAACGGCACGATGAAGCTGATCTGGCGCGTGGGGTAGCCGGCGGCCTTGCCTTCGGTGGCCAGCGCCGCAAGCGGGGCCAGCACACCCAGGCCCAGCCCCGCGCCGAGCACGCGGCGGCGGGAAGGGTGGCTGGCAGCCTGGCGGGCGATAGGGGTCATGCTCATGTCTCCTCCTTATGGAAATACGTCGGCTGCGCCCGGCCATCCAGGGCGCCCTGCTTACTCGGCCACGATATGGGCCTTGCGCACCACCTCGCCGAAGAGCTTCAGGCGCTCGGCCATCATCTTCTCGAAGGCGGCGGGGCTCATCTCCTCGGGCGCGACCACGCCGCGCTCCTTGAGGCTGGCCACCATGGCCGGCGCCGTGGCCGCCTGGCGGATGGCCTTGTACAGCGTCTGGACGATGGCGTCGGGCGTGCCCGCAGGCGCCGCAATGCCGGTCCAGGAACTCATGTTGAGCTGGGGATAGCCGACCTCGGCCATGGTGGGCACGTCGGGCAGCATGGGCAGGCGCTGCTCCGAGGCCACGACCAGGGCGCGCACCTTGCCCGACTGCACGTGGGGCAGCATGAAGACCAGGTTGTCGAGGATGAACTGCACCTCGTTGCCGATGGCAGCCGTGACCAGCGGCGAGC
>NZ_LFJT01000120.1:0-5036 GCF_001682645.1 Delftia sp. JD2 | reverse complement strand
GGGCCCGCCATGCTCAGCGCCTGCGGCTTGAAGATGGACGAATAGCTGGCATAGGCCGACCACTGGCTGTTCAGGTCATAGATCACCCCGCCATAGGGCGTGATCTTGGTGGGTTCCTTGAACGGCGTGTTCGACCAGGGCGTGCGGTTGCCCTGCGCATCCAGGTTCCAGATCGACTGCTGGAAGTCGTAGCGGCTGGCGCGCGCACCCAGGATGAGGTGCAGCCTGTCCGTGGGATGCAGGCGCAGCACGCCATAGCCGCCCATCTGCTTTTGGCCCCAGGGGCCGTAGCGGGTGTTGAAGTAGGTTTCCGTGGGCGGCGTCCAGATGCTGGGAGCAAACGGATTGCTGGCCACGGTGCCGCTGCCCGTGAAATTGGCGCTTTGCCAGAAGCTTTCCACGCGCTGCCAGTCCGCGCCCAGCAGCAATTCATGCGTGCGGCCCATGAGCTGGAAGGGACCGCCCAGGCTCAGGTCCACCACCTCCTGCGTATTGCCGGACTGGATGTGGCCGCCGCGCCAGACCGCACCCGCCAGGGTCTGCGGGTTGATGGCGCCGCCCATGTAGACCCAGAAGCGGTCCAGCTCGGTCTCCACGCGCGAGACGTTGAGCTTGGCCTTCCAGCGGTTGTCGAACTTGTGCTCGAGCTGGGCGAACAGCTCCTTGGTCTCGTAGTCGTAATAGGCCCAGGGCTGGGTGAAGTTGGTGTGGCGCGGCAGGCCCAGGCTGCTCCCGTCGGCAAAGCGCGGCAGGCCGGCATAGTCGCCGTTCTCATGGGTCTTTCCGTAGCTGCCGCCCACGGTCAGCAGGGTGTCGGGCGTGAGGTCGGCCTCCAGCACGCCGTAGAGCGAGGGCTTTTCGCTGCTGCGCAGGTCCATGTAGGAGTCGCCCTTGTGGTAGGACAGCACGGCGCGGCCGCGCACGCGGCCGTCGTCGGCCAGCGGCGCGCTGGCATCGAGCTCCACGCCGCGCCGGCTCCAGGAGCCGGCCGACAGCGCGGCCTTGAACTGCCGCTGGGCCAGCGGCTTCTTGCGCACCAGGTTGATGATGCCGCCCGGATCGCCCACGCCGCCCAGCAGGCCCGAGGCGCCGCGCATGACTTCGACGCGGTCGTAGAAGGCCATGTCCTGCTGCGGCGAATAGGTGTAGGCGCCCAAAGCCAGCGGCGCGCCGCCGTCGATCTGCATGCTGGTGATCTGAAAGCCCCGCGAATAGAAGTCGCCCACGGTATTGGCCACGACCACGCCGGGCGTGAGCTTGAGGGCCTCGGTCACATCGGTCACGCGCTGGTCGTCGAGCTGTTCGCGTGTGACCACCGATACCGACTGCGCAATCTCGCGGAACGACTGGTCCGTCTTGGAGGCAATGCTGGTCACGCGGCTGGTGTAGGAGCCCGTGCCTTCGGTCGTGCCGTCACCGGCGCGGCGCGCGGCCACGCGCACCTCGGCCAGCGACACCGCGCGCGGGGCAACGTCTGGCGCCCGGGCATCGGGCACGGCGCGCTGGCGCAGCACATAGCCGCCTTGCGGCTGCACCGCCGCCTCCAGCCCCGTGCCCTGCAGCAGCGCGGCCAGGCCGGCCTGCGCGGTGTGGCTGCCCTGCAGCCCCGGGCTGCGCAGGCCCTGGACCTGTTCCTGGGTGAAGGACAGCAGCAAACCCGAGTCGCGCCCGAATCGGTTGAGCGCGTCCTCCAGCGTGCCCGCCGGAATCTGGTAGCTGCGTTTGGCTGCTGTGGCGGCCGTGGTGTTGACGGACGGCGAAGGCGCCTGCGCCCACAGGTTGCTGCCCAGCCCCGCGCAGGCCAAAGCCAGCAACAGGCCACGGGACGGGACGACGGAGGGGCGCAAGGCGCAGGGAAAGCGCCGGGGCGCTGCGGGATATGCCATGGTGTGCGAAGGACTGGGCCTGGAAGGAAAAGACAAACGGATGAATGGACGAATCGATGGGCGGGCCCGGCATGGCAAGCCTCCCCTCTTCCTCCATGTCCCGCGAGTTCTCGAAACAGACCACCCCGGGCGCAGATTTCTTCAAAAAAACTGCGTAGACCCCTTCAAGCCCCTGCCGCCTTCTTGCCCACCACCACCTCGCGCCGGCCCCACCAGCGCGTCATGGAGCGCAGCTCCAGTCCCGGCAGCGCACCGATCACGGCCAGCACGCGCGGCACCTCGGCCAGCGGATAGGTGCCTGAGATGCGCAGGTTGGCCACTTCGGGCTCGCAGGCCAGGGCCGCATCGCTGTACGGCTGCAGCGCCTGCAGCATCCGGGCCAGCGGCATGCCGCGCGCCACCAGCATGCCCTCGGTCCAGGCGGTGCTGTCCTCATGCACGGCGGTGGCTGGCGAGACGCCATCGGCCCGCAGCGTGGCCTGCTCGCCCGCCCTGAGCACCAGCACACTGTGGCCGGCCAGCCGGGGAGTCAGGCGCACGGCACCCTCGAACACACCCACCTGGAAATCACCATCCGCGAGCGCACGCACGGAAAACCGCGTCCCCAGGGCGAGCGCCTCGCCCGCAGTGGTCTGCACGGCAAAGGGCCGGGCGGGCTGCTCGGTGTCCTTGGCCGTGGTGACCAGCACCTCGCCCTGCAACAGGCGCAGGCGGCGGTGCCGGGGACCGTATTCGATGCCCAGCGCGCTGGCGCCGTTGAGCACGATCTGCGTGCCGTCCGGCAACGCCATCTGCCGACGCTCGCCCCGCGCCGTGCGTGCATCGGCCACCCAGCCTTGCCAGGGCAGGCGCTGCTCCAGCTGCCAGGCAATGCCGGCACCAAAGGCCGCAACGGCCAGGGACCGGATCACGCGCCGGCGAGCGGAACCACGCGGAGCCAGCGCAGCCCGGGCTATCGGTGATTGCGGCGGCGCCACCAGCCCAGCCAGCCGCTGGTTGACTGCAGTGATGCGCTGCCAGGCCTGCTCGTGCAGCGGATCGGCCGCGCGCCAGGCCTGCCAGGCTTGCCATTCGCGGGCCAACTCATCGGACAGCTGGCCATCCTGGTGCTTCAGCCACCACTCGATGGCACTGCGCGCTACCTCGGGCGGCAGGCCGGCTCCCGGCGCCGTCATGCATCCACCGCGAAATAGCAGTGCATGCCGGCCTGCACCAGGTAGCGCTTGACGGTGGTCAGCGACAGGCCCAGCTCGCGCGCAATGTCGGCCTGCTTCATGCCGTCCAGCTGGGCCATCAGAAAGGCCCGCCGCACGGGGGCAGGCAGGCCGTCGAGCATGCGGTCGATCTCGTCCAGCGCCTCCAGCAGCAGCGCGCGCTCCTCGGGCGAGATGGCAAAGGACTGCGGCGCCTGGGCCAGCGCCTCCAGATACGCGCGCTCCAGTTGCTGGCGCCGATAGTGGTTGGCCAGCACGCGCTGCGCCACCGTGGTCAGGAAGGCGCGCGGCTCACGCGCCTGCACAGGCTCGTCGCGCGCCAGCAGGCGCACAAAGGTGTCGTGCGCCAGATCGGCCGCCTGGTGCACATCACCCAGCTTCTTGCGCAGCCAGCCCTGCAGCCAGCCGTGGTGGTCGGTGTAGAGCGTGGCGACTTCGCGGTGAAGGGAGGTTTCGGCGGCAGGCATGGCGCGGGAGGAGGAATGCGTGGGCGGCTGGCCCGAAATATGAGATCAATTCTCATTTGCATTCTAACGGTTGGCCTGCGCTGTTGCCCCCGCCGCCCTGTCCACTCAGAACTTGTAGTTCAGCACCGCCATGGCCTGGCGCGGCGTGCCGAACTGGCCCTGGCCGTCGATGTTGACGTAGTACTTCTTGTTGAAGAGGTTGTTGAGGTTCAGCTGCAGCGAGAGCCTGGGGCTGAAGGCATAGCGCGCCATGAGGCTGGCGGTGGCGAAGGATTTCTGCTCGAAGACCAGGTCATTGCCCGCCACGAAGACGCTGGCGCGGGTGCGGCTTTGCCATTGCAGGCCGCCGCCCACGGTGAGCTGATTCCATCCACCGGGCAGGCGGTAGGAAGTGAACAGCTGGGCCTGGGTCTTGGGCGCCCAGGCGTTGATGGACAGGCCCTGGGCGTCACGCGCGACGGTGTGGGCGATGCCGGCCGACAGGTTCCAGCCCGTGGCCAGTTCGCCCGAGACCTGGGCCTCGAAGCCCTTGCTGGTCACGCCCTTGGCGCCGTAGTAGGCGAAGTCGGTGGTGCCGGGCACGACCTGGCCTTCGTCCAGCTGGGCCACGTTGTCCTGCTGGATGCGGAAGACGGACAGCGAGCTGTTGAGCCTGCCGTCCAGGTGCTCGCCCTTGATGCCGATCTCGAAGCTCTTGCCCGCCACGGGGTCCAGGTAGCTGCCGCCACGGTCGCGGTAGTTCTGGGGCTGGAAGATGTCGGTGTAGCTGGCATAGGCCGAGAAGCCTTCGCTCAGGTCCAGCACCAGGCCTGCGTAGGGGATGAAGACGTTGTGGTCGCGCACCTCGCTGAGGCTGCGCACCTTCCAGCTGCTCTGGCGCCCGCCCACGATGAGCTTGACCGGATCGGCCAGCGACAGGCGCAGCGCGCCGTACAGCGCGTCCTGGCGCGTGTGGTCCAGGCTGCTGGTGGTCAGCGGCCCCCAGGTGGGCTCGGCATAGGAGCCGTCCCATTGGTAGTAGTTGCCCACGTCCTGCAGCGGGCTGGTGCGCGCATGGCCGGCCTTGTGCTCGCGGGCACGGCTGCTGCTCAGGCCGACAACGGCCTCATGGCGGCGCCCGCCCAGTTCCCAGCCGCCCGTCACCTGCAGGTCGGCGCTGTTTTGCTGGAAGCTGTATTCGGAGTAGTTGGGCAGGGCGGCCATGCCCAGGCCGGTGGTGATGTCGGGCTGGCGCATGAGGTACAGCAGCTTGGCGTCGTAGGCGCTGTCGCGGTGCACGAAGTTGGCCTTGAGCTTCCAGTCGTTGCCAAAGCGGTGCTGCAGGTTGGCGAAGATGTTTTTGTTGGTGCTGTTCCAGCGCGTCCAGTTCGCGGCCGTGGTCTTGGAGGTGCTCCAGTCGGCCGGCATGCCGTTCGTGAAGACCAGCGGCAGGCCGCCCCAGGTCGAGCAGGTGGGCCGGTTGGCCTGGT
>NZ_LFJT01000119.1:0-5558 GCF_001682645.1 Delftia sp. JD2 | reverse complement strand
CTCGCGCATCACCTGCTGCGCGAACTCTGCGGCCGAACCCTCGAACGGCTGGTTGCTGGCCGCCTCCAGCCGGCTGCGGATGGCCGGCGCGCGCAGCGCCTGGGCCACCGCAGCATTGATGCGCTGGGCCAGCGCTGGTGCCATCTGCGGCGGCGCGAACAGGCCGAACAGCGAATCCAGATTGGCCTGCGCATGGCCCAGCTGCGCCAGCGTGGGCACATCGGGCAGGGCCGCCAGCCGCTGCGGCGCGCCCACGGCCAGGGCCTTGAGGCGGCCCGCGCGCAGCGCCTGCAGCTGCAGCGGCGCCACATTGGTGGACAGCAGCTCGAAATGCCCGGCCAGCGCATCGTTGAGCTGCTGGCCCCCGCCCTTGTAGGGCACATGCACGATGGGAATGCGCGTGGCCTGCTCTATGCGCTGCAGCACGGCGTGGCCCGTCGTGCCCTCGCCCGTGGTGGCCCAGCGTATGCCGCCGGGCATGCCGCGCGCCTCGGTCAGCATGCCCTCGAAATCTGCGGCCTTCAGCGCCGGCGTGCCCACCAGCAGCATGGGCGTGCGCATCACGCCGGCCACGGGCGTCACGGAGGCAGCGGCCAGGCCCACGGCGGTGGCGGCGGCAAAGACCAGGGTGCGGCCGTCGGGCGCGCTGCGCGCCAGCAGCTCCAGCGCCACGGTGCCGCTGGCGCCGGGGCGGTTGTCCACGATCACGGCCGTGCCCCATTGCTGCGCCAGTTGCTCGGCCAGGGCGCGGGCCACCATGTCGCTGACACCGCCTGCGGGGTAGGCCACCACGATCCGCACGCTGGCGCCCGGCCAGGCAGGCCGGGCCGGCAATGCCTGGGCGGGCCAGGCCAGCGCGCAGGCAGCCGCCGCCAGCAGGGCGCGCCGGCCGGTATCGGTGCCTTGGGGTGCCCGCATGCCTCAGCTGCCCGGCGCCTGGTGGCGCTGCGCCAGCTCGCGCGCCAGGGCGATGAAGGTGGCCGCGGGTCCTGCGCCGCCGGTTTCCGTGCCGGCCTCGCGGTGCACCAGGGTGAGCGGGGCGCTCAGCCGCACGGCGGGCTCGAAGGCGCGGTAGACCACGGCCTCGGGATGGGCGCCGCGCACCGAGGCCGGCACGATGGACAGGCCCACGCCCGCCGCCACCAGGTTCACATTGGTCATCATGCGTTCCACCTCGGCGGCCACCTCCACCTGTACCTTGTGCCGGGCGCACAGCGCCAGCAGGTTCGCGTACAGCCCCGGGGCGCCCGTGCGCCGCACAAGGATCAGGCGCTCGCCATCGAGCTGCCTGAGCGCCACGGGCCGCGATGCATCGCGCGCCAGCCGGTGGTCCACGGGAATGGCCAGCAGCGCGGGCTCCTGCAGCAGCGTCTCGAACACCAGGCCTTCGGGCCGGGCCACCGGCACGCGCAGAAAGCCGCAGTGCATGCGCCCGGCCTGCACGGCCTCGGTGATCTCGGCGGCATTGTTCTCGCTCACATCCAGCGCAATGTCGGGATGGCGGCCACGGCACAGGCGCAGCACCTCGGGCGTGAAGGCATGGGCCGCCGCCGAGCTGGTGAAGCCCACATGGATGCGCCCGCGCTCGCCGCGCGCAAAGGCCTGCATGCGGTCGCGCATGGCGGTGAAGTCGGCCAGCAGCCGCGTGGCCTCGCCCTGCAGCTCCAGGCCCGCGTCGGTCAGGTCCACGCCCTTGGGGTGGCGCCGGAACAGGGCAATGCCCAGCTCCTCCTCCAGCGCGCGGATCTGCTGCGACAGCGGCGGCTGCTGCATGCCCAGCAGCTCGGCCGCGCGCGTGATGTGGCCGGTATCGGCCACGGCCAGGAAGTAACGGAGATGGCGCAGTTCCATATATGTGAAAAGTATCCAGCCGATATCCTAAAAATCTTTGAAATATTGGACAAGCCTCTACAGAATCCCATCCAGTCACCGATGCGACCGCTTGCCGCGGCGCGGCAGGTGACTTCCAACAAGAAGCCAAGACAGGAGACAAGACATGCAAGCATCCGCGTATTTCCCCCTGCGTCCCGCCAGCGCCTCGCTGCTGGCCGCGCTCGCCCTGGCCGGCTGCGGCGGCGGCTCGGCCGTGCTGCACGGGCCGGTCACCTCCATCGAGACCGCGCCCAAGAGCACGGCCTGCCCTGCCGAGATTCCTGCGGGCGTCAGCTGCTGGGCCGGGCAGGACTCCAAGGGCGCCTACTACCTGATCGCCAAGCCCGCGCAGTGGAACGGCACCCTGGTGCTGCACGCCCACGGCGGCCCGGACCTGGCCGCGCCCACCGCCGACCGTGCGGCCGAAGACCTGGTGCGCTGGTCCATCATGGTGCGCGCAGGCTACGCCTGGGCCGGCTCCACCTACCGCCAGGGCGGCGTGGAAGTGCGCGCCGCCGCAGAGGACACCGAGCGCCTGCGTGGCATCTTCCGCCAGCATGTGGCCAAGCCGCAGCGCACCATCCTGCACGGCCAGTCCTGGGGTGCGGGCGTGGCGGCCAAGGGCGCGGAAATGTTCAACGAGCAGACCGTGGGCGAGCGCCCCTACGACGGCGTGCTGCTCACCAGCGGCGTGCTGGGCGGCGGCACCCATGCCTATGACTTCCGCACCGATCTGCGCGTGGTCTACCAATACCTGTGCGGCAACCACCCGCGCCCCAATGAGCCGCAGTACGCGCTCAACCTGGGCCTGCCCGCAGACGCCAAGATGCGCCAGGCCGACGTGGCCCTGCGCGTGAACGAATGCCTGGCGCTGGACAAGCCCGTCGCCCAGCGCACGGCCGCGCAGCAGGCGAAGATCGACACCATCACCAAGGTCATCAAGATCCCCGAAAGCGCCATCCAGTCGCACATGAACTGGGGAACCATGCACTTCCAGGACATCTCGGCCAAGCGCACGGGCGGCGCCAGCCCCTTCGGCAACGAGGGTGCTGTCTATGCCGGCTCGGCCGACGATGCCGCGCTCAATGCCGGCGTGCTGCGCTACCGCGCCGACCCTGCGGCCTACCGCAAGTTCGCCGATGACACCGACCCCGTGGGCAAGATTGGCGTGCCGGTCCTCTCGGCCAAGTGGATCAGCGACCCCACGGCCTTCGTGGAGCTGGATGCGCGGTTTCGTGCGGTGATGCAGCAGGGCGGCAGCGGGGACCGGCTGGTGCAGACCTTTACGCGGCAGGGGACGCACAGCTATATCAGCGATGCGACCTATCCCACCTTGATGACTGCGTTGATGCAGTGGGTGGAGGCGGGGGTGAAGCCGACTGCGGCGGGGATTGCTGCTGCTTGTGTGGGGAATGAGGCCAAGTTTGGGGTGGGGTGTAGTTTTGATGCGGCTTATGTGCCGGCTGCGTTGGGGGCTCGGGTGCCTGAGAGGGCGCGGCCTTCTTTGCAGTGAGCTGGTTTTTTCCCTGCAACGGGTTAGTTTTTGACCCTGCCGGGTGGTGGTTTTTCGAGGCCGGGTCTCGGCCCGGCAGCCGACCTCCTTTTCTTTGATTCGTCACCGGTACGCCGGCCGAAGAAAAGGAGGCAAAAGAAAGACGACCCGAATGTCCGCGACCCCTTCGCTTCGCTGCGGGGCAACCTGCGTCGTGGCGGTTGCGGGGTTCGCCGTGAAACTCACTTCGCGCTGCGCGCTACGTTCAAACATCACGGCGAGTCAGATCACGAAGCAAGCCTGTCCTTCGGCAGGCTTGCAACCCCACAACCGCCACGACACAGGCGCTGACATACGGGGAGCTTGCTCGGGCCTTCGCTGCGCTCGGCCCGGCTTCTTGATACGCAGCCGTTAAACTTGCGGCAGGCCGAAAGGCTTGGTGTGTCGTAACACCAATACAGAGGTGCGGCCCCCACCTTGAAGGGGGCTTTGTCATGTTCAGATTCCTGGGGCAGATGCGTCATCGCGCGTCCGTCTCCAACGGTTTTGGACGGGATGGGCTTACCCGCAAGGATGGCCGCACGTCTGTATACGTGTTACGAACATCCCGTCCACCCGTTGCCCGTCGTACGGTGGCGTGTGGTTCTCTTGATTCATACAGGAACCAAGACATGCACCCTCTCACCGCCGCACAGGCGACCTCTCCCCAACCACCTTTTCTTCCCACCTGGCGGCAGGCCATGCATGCCTCGCTGGGCCTGGTGCACAGCACGCTGCAGCAGTTGATCGAGCTGATGACCGACGATCCCGACAGGGACGACAGTGAAATCGATGTGGACTGCGTCGTGGAGCTGGCGCTGGAACACATCAAGCGCATGAGTGTCCAGCAGCACGCGGACCGCTATGCCTTCGAGGTGGAGTGGATCAAGGCAACGGCGGCGCTGCGGCTGGCGCAGGGCGCCTTCGGGCGGCCGGAATCACGCTTCGGCCTGCGGCTCAAGGATGCCATCCAGCAGCTGGAGATGCTGCCGGAGCTGGTGGAGTTCGTGGACCAGGACGACGGCGAGTGAACTGTGCGGCGCGCCCGTATCTCTGTGAGAAACTGGCCCGCCGAACACCCCCTTGCCTTCACCCATGGAACTGCGCCAGCTGCGCTACTTTGTCGATATCGCCAAGACCGAGCACCTGACGACATCGGCCAGGAACCTCTATGTCACGCAGTCCACGCTCTCGCATGGGCTGCGCCAACTGGAAGAGGAGCTGGGCATGGCGCTGTTCGAGCGCATTGGCCGGGGGCTGAAGCTGTCGCAGGCGGGCGTGGTGTTCCGCAACTATGCGGAGCGTGCGCTGCATGAGGTGGAGGCCGGGCGCATGGCGCTGGCCGACCTCAGCGAGCTGCAGACCGGTACGCTGACCATCGGTGTGATTCCCACCTTCCTCAACACCCTGGTCGCCCCGGCCGTGGCGGCTTTCATGCGCGCCTATCCCAAGGTCAATGTGGTGGTGATCGAGCTGCTGGCCCCGCCCGTGGAGCAGGGATTGCTGGACGGCAGCCTGGACCTGGGCGTGAGCTTTCACCCGCCCCAGCGCGCCGAGCTGGACGCGCTGCCGCTGTTCGACGAACGCATGATGCTGCTGGTCAACCCATCGCACCCGCTGGCCGGGCGCCGTACGCTGTCCGTCAAGTCGCTGGCCGGCGTGCCGCTTGCCCTGCTGCCGCGCACGTTCTACACGCGCAGCCTGATCGAGGACGGGCTGCGCACCGCAGGCGTCACGCCCTTGCTGCGCGCGGAAATGGGCTCGGTGGAATCGCTGATCGCGCTGTGCCGCTGGGGCGACATGGCCACCATCGTCCCCGAGCGCGCCGCCCAGCAGGCCACGGACATGGTGGCCATCCACCTGGTCGCCCCGCAACTCATCCGCACCGCCGGCCTGCTGTGGCGCCGAGGCGCCAGCTACAGTGCGGCCGCGCGCGAGTTCGCGGCGCAACTGGCCCCCGCCACCAGAACCAACATGCCCCGCTAAAAAACACCAGGCCGAGCGAAGCAAAGGCCCGAACCCACCCCCGTATGTCAGCGCCTGCGTCGTGGCGGTTGCGGGGTTGCAAGCCTGCCGAAGGACAGGCTTGCTTCGTGATCTGACTCGCCGTGATGTTTGAACGTAGCGCGCAGCGCGAAGTGAGTTTCACGGCGAA
>NZ_LFJT01000118.1:0-5920 GCF_001682645.1 Delftia sp. JD2 | reverse complement strand
CACGCTGGCCGCGCGCGGCGCCCAGGCGCTGGCGCCCGAACATCTGCAGCGCCGCCGCGAGCCGCCCCAGGCCACGCGGCTGCATTGCTTTGTGCTCGATTGCTCGGCCTCCATGGCCGCCAGCGGCGCACTGGCGCGGGCCAAGGGCGTGCTGCTGTCGCTGATGGAAGAGGCCTACCGTCGCCGCGAGCAGGTGGCGCTGATCTGCTTTGCGGGCACGCGCGTGGAATTGCGCCT
Organism: Delftia sp. JD2; assembly: GCF_001682645.1. Taxonomy (NCBI): domain Bacteria; kingdom Pseudomonadati; phylum Pseudomonadota; class Betaproteobacteria; order Burkholderiales; family Comamonadaceae; genus Delftia; species Delftia sp. JD2. The sequence goes on along the minus strand of NZ_LFJT01000118.1, from coordinate 5,683 downwards.
GCCGCCGCGCAAGGCAGCGGCCTGGAATGACGACTGGATCGCTCCCATTGGCGGGGGCGGCGGCACGCCGCTGCAGGCGGCCGTGGAGCAGGCGGGCCAGTTGCTGCAGCGCCATTGCGGCGCAGAGGCCTCCTGCCAGGGCTGGCTGTGGCTGCTCACCGACGGCCGCACGCGCGAGCGGCCTGCGCGGCCTGCGGCGGCCCAGGAGGCAGGCATCGTGGACTTTGAATCAGGCCGCGTGCGCCTGGGCCGGGCGGCTGCGCTGGCTGCCGCCTGGGACGCACGCCATGTGCGGGCCGATGATTTCGCAGGCTGATCTGCGGCTCTGACAAGGTCAGGCCGGCCAGCTCAGCTCGAACAGCGCGCCGCCACGCTCGCCCGGCAGGCACTGTGCCCGCCCGCCGTGGGCCTGCGCAATGGCCTGCACCACGGCCAGGCCCAGTCCGCTGCCGTTGCCTGCTCCTACGCTGGCATTCCTTCGGCTGCGGGCGCCTTCACCGCGCTGGAAAGCGTCGAAGATGCGCGGCGCAAGGTCGGCCGCCACGCCGGGGCCGCTGTCTTCCACGCGCACGGTGCACAGGCCGTGGCGCACGCGCGCGGCCACCAGCAGGGGGCCGGGCTGGGCATATTGCATGGCGTTTTCCAGCAGGGCCAGCAGGGCCTGGCGTATGCGCACGGGGTCGCAGACCACGGGCTGGTCATCGAGCTCCATCGCCAGCTGCAGGCCCGCCTGCTCCAGCGCCGGTCCCACGGCCAGGGCCACCGAGCGCACCTCGCCCGCCAGGCAGGTCTGGCGCAGCTGCAGTTGCAGATGGCCGTTTTCCTGCAGGCCCAGCAGGCGCAGGTCGTCGATCAGGCGGGTCAGCCCCTCGACCTGGGTCATCAGGCTGGCCAGCATGTCCTTGCTGGGCAGGAAGACGCCATCGGACAGGCCCTGCAGCCGCCCGCTGAGAATGGTCACGGGCGTGCGCAGCTCATGGGCGATGGCCGCGCTCCAGAAGGCGCGCTCCTGCGCCATGCCTTCCAGGCGCCGGGCCAGGCTGTTGAAGTCGTGCACCAGCTGCGCGGCCTCGTGCAGCGCGCTGTCGTCCGTGCTGGCGCGCGCCGACAGGTCGCCCTCGGCCAGCTGGCGCAGGCTGATGGCCACCGAGTCCAGCGAGGGCAGGATGCGCCGCGACAGCCGCGTGGCCACGAAGATGGCGATCAGCATGGCCACCACCAGGGTCAGCAGCACCCAGGCCAGCTCCACGCTGGAGGGCATCCAGCCGTCGGAGACGCTGGCCGGGTGAAAGGTCAGCAGCAGCGCATAGAAGGCGTACGAGCCCAGCACGCACAGCACGACCACGGCCAGCGTGACGGCCGACATGGTCAGCACCACCTGCCGGCGCAGGCCGGCCGCTGCGCTCATGACGGCACTCCCCGGCCTGCGGCCTGTGCGGCGCTCATGGGTCCATCCCCAGCCGGTAGCCCACGCTGCGCACGCTGTCGGGCATGCCCTGCAGGCCCAGGCCTTCGAGTTTCTTGCGCAGCTTGCTGATGTGGCTGTCCACGGTGCGTTCCAGCGTGTGGCCTTCGGGCAGGCAGCTCAGCAGAAGCTCGGCGCGGCTGAACACGCGCCGGGGCGAACGCACCAGGCTGGCCAGCAGGTTGAATTCGGTCACGGTGAGTTCGGGCACATGCGTGGCGCCCTGCACCTGCACGCTGACCTCGCGGCTGTCCAGGTCCACGCGAAAGGGGCCGGCCTGCAGCAGCTTGGTATCGCGGCGCTGGGCCTGGCCGCAGCGGCGCAGCACGGCCTGCACGCGCGCCACGACCTCGGCCGCGTTGAAGGGCTTGCCCACGTAGTCGTCCGCGCCAATGCGCAGGCCGATGAGCTTGTCCACGTCCTGGTTGAGGGCGGTGAGCATGATGACGGGCGTGTCGCCGCGCCGGCGGATTTCGGACAGCACCTGCCAGCCGTCGAGGCGTGGCATCTGCACGTCGAGAAGTACGAGATCGGGTTTCAAGTGGTGGTGCAGTTCAAGGGCCTGCTGGCCATCGGCGGCATGCACGGTGCGCAGGTCGCTGCGGGCCAGGTAGGCGCACAGGATGTCTGCGATCTCGGGCTCGTCCTCGGCGACGAGGATGAGCGATGTCGATGGCTGGAAAGGCAAGGGCTGGGCAATGATAGAAGCCATTTTGGGGTCGCGGCGGGGGCTGTGTTCATCTCCATCGTTCTTCCACATTTCCCGGGCCGAAATGCCATCGAAAGAACGCAAGCTGTTTCCCTGTGCCGCCGCAATTGGCCGGCATGCGAAACAAATCCCTGAATATGAAGTCACAGCGGCAATGCCGTATGAGCGGGTGGGAGAGCTGTTAGCTTTGCAGCGGCTCCATGGATGAATGGCCCTGGCGGCAACACGCCGCAGGCCGAAGCCGCACCGGCAGGAGTTTCCTCCATCCCCATGCCTCCTGGCAATCTGGATTTGCATCCGGATGGCCCCTCAGATGTGTCGGCGCCAGGCGCCGTATTTTTTCCGCAGCGCGCCCTGGCGTGCATTGAAAACCAGACCTCGCGTCCATGCCACAGTTCTTCATTCACCGGCCCGTCTTTGCCTGGGTCATCGCGTTGTTCATCGTGCTGCTGGGTGTGCTTGCCATTCCGCAATTGCCGATCTCGCGCTATCCCACGGTGGCGCCGCCCACGGTGAGCCTGTATGCCACCTATCCGGGCGCCACGCCCAAGACGCTCAATGACTCCGTGGTCTCGCTGATCGAGCGCGAGCTGTCCAGCGTCCGCCACCTGCTGTATTTCGAGTCCTCGGTGGACACCTCGGGCTCGGCCGAGATCAAGGCCACCTTCAAGCCCGGCACCAACCCCGAGCTGGCCCAGGTGGATGTGCAAAACCGCATCAAGGCCGTGGAGCCGCGCCTGCCGCAGGCCGTGCGCCAGAACGGCCTGCAGGTGGAGTCGGCCACGTCGAGCTTTCTGCTGCTGGTGGGCCTGATCTCGCCGGGCGGCGAGTTCGACGAGCTGGCACTCAATGACTACATGGCGCGAAATATCGTCGAGGAGCTGCGGCGCATCGAGGGCGTGGGCCGCGTGCAGCTGTTCGGCACCGAGCACGCCATGCGCGTCTGGGTCGATCCGGCCAAGCTGATCTCCTACGGGCTGTCCATGGGCGACCTGACCCAGGCCATCCAGCAGCAGAACATGCAGATCGCCCCGGGCCGCGTGGGCGATGCGCCCATCGCCCCGGGCCAGCGCGTGACCACGCCGCTCACCGTGCAGGGCCAGCTGACCTCGCCCGAGCAGTTCGCGGCCATCGTGCTGCGCGCCCATGCCGACGGCTCCCGCCTGGTGCTGGGCGACGTGGCGCGCGTGGAGCTGGGCGCGCAGTCCTATGCCTTCTCCAACCGCGAGGATGGCAAGCCCGCCACCAGCGCCGCCGTGCAGCTGTCGCCGGGTGCCAATGCCGTGCGCACGGCCGCCGCCGTGCAAAAGCGCATGGCCGAGCTGGCTTCCATCCTGCCGAGGGGCATGGAGCACACCATCTCGTTCAATACCGCGCCCTTCGTCAAGATCTCCATCGAGAAGGTGGTGCAGACCCTGGTCGAGGCCATGGTGCTGGTCTTCCTGGTGATGTACCTGTTCCTGCAGAACCTGCGCTACACGCTGATCCCGGCCATCGTGGCGCCCGTGGCGCTGCTGGGCACCTTCGCCGTGATGCTGGTGGCGGGCTTTTCCATCAACGTGCTGACCATGTTCGGCATGGTGCTGGCCATCGGCATCATCGTGGACGACGCCATCGTCGTGGTCGAGAACGTGGAGCGCCTCATGGCCGAGGAAGGCCTGTCGCCGCGCGATGCCACGCTCAAGGCCATGAAGGAGATCACGGGCGCCATCATCGGCATCACCCTGGTGCTGACGGCGGTGTTCATTCCCATGGCGTTCGCCAGCGGCTCCGTGGGCGTGATCTACCAGCAGTTCACGCTGTCCATGGCCGTGTCCATCCTGTTCTCGGCCTTCCTGGCCCTGAGCCTGACACCAGCGCTGTGCGCCACCTTGCTCAAGCCGGTGGCGGCAGGCCACCATGAGAAGAAAGGCTTCTTCGGCTGGTTCAACCGTGGCTTCGAGCGGCTGACGAACCGCTACGAGGCCCATGTCACGGGCCTGGTCCGGCGCACGGGCCGCATGATGCTGCTGTTCGCGGCCATCGTGGCCATCCTGGTGTTTGCGCTGCGCCAGCTGCCATCGGCCTTTCTGCCCGAGGAAGACCAGGGCTACTTCATGGCGTCCATCCAGCTGCCGGCCGATGCCACGGCCGAGCGCACGCTGGACGTGGTCAAGCGCTATGAGGAGCATGTGGCGCAGCGCCCCGGCATCGCCTCCAGCATCTCGGTGCTGGGCTTCAGCTTCGCGGGCTCGGGCCCGAACGCGGCCATGGCCTTCACCACGCTCAAGGACTGGGACCAGCGCAACGGCGCCACGGCGGGCGAGGAAGTCTCGCTCGCGCAAAAGGCCATGGAGCATGCGCCCGAGGGCGCCATCATGGTGCTGCAGCCCCCGGCCATCGACGAGCTGGGCACCTCCTCGGGCTTCACCATGTACCTGCAGGACCGCACGGGCCAGGGCCATGCCGCGCTCAAGTCGGCCACCGACCAGTTGCTGGCGCTGGCCGGCAGCAGCAGCGTGCTGGGCTCGGCCTACCAGGACAGCCTGCCTTCGGGCACCAGCGTGCGGCTGGAGATCGACCGCCAGAAGGCCCAGGCCCTGGGCGTGGGCTTTGCCGCCATCAGCGAGACGCTGTCCACGGCCATGGGCTCGCTGTACGTCAACGACTTCCCCAACGCCGGACGCATGCAGCAGGTCATCGTGCAGGCCGACGCGCCCGCGCGCATGCAGATCGATGACGTGCTCCGGCTGAACGTGCGCAATGCCTCGGGCGGCATGGTGCCGCTGGCCGAGTTCGCCACGCCCGTGTGGTCGGAGACGCCGCTGCAGCTGGTGCGCTACCAGGGCTTCCTGGCGTCGCGCATCTCGGGCACGCCTGCGCCCGGCACGTCCAGCGGCGCGGCCATGGCCGAGATGGAGCGGCTGGCGGCCCAGCTGCCGCCCGGCTTTGCCGTGGCCTGGACCGGCCAGTCGCTGCAGGAGCGCCAGTCGGCCGCGCAGGCGCCCCTGCTCATGGCCCTGTCCATGCTGGTGGTCTTCCTGGTGCTGGCCGCGCTGTACGAGAGCTGGTCCATCCCGCTGTCGGTGATGCTGGTCGTGCCCCTGGGCCTGCTGGGCGCGGTGGCGGCCGTGCTGCTGCGCGGCATGCCCAACGATGTGTTCTTCAAGGTGGGGCTGATCACCATCATCGGCCTGTCGGCCAAGAACGCCATCCTGATCGTGGAATTCGCCAAGCAGCTGCGCGAGGAAGGCCAGGACCTGCGCGAGGCCGCCATCAAGGCCGCGCGCCTGAGGCTGCGGCCCATCCTCATGACCTCGCTGGCCTTTGCGCTGGGCGTGGTGCCGCTGATGCTGGCATCGGGCGCCAGCGCCGAGACCCAGCACGCCATCGGCACGGGCGTGTTCGGCGGCATGGTCAGCGGCACGGTGCTGGCCGTGTTCTTCGTGCCCGTCTTCTTCGTCTTCGTCCTTGAATGGCAGCGGCGCATCGCCGGGCCGCGCGGCAGCGCGCGCCGGCCGCCGCCTGCT